>JBDNIP010000329.1:0-16174 GCA_041688245.1 Algoriphagus sp. | reverse complement strand
GTCTTTGGATCAAAGATTTTATGTAGATAGTCTTTAGGCCTAATATTTCCACGCTTGATCATCGGCTTTACCAAAAGCTCCGGGTTCATGGAATCAATCAATTTAATCAAATCATAATCTGCTTTATTGAGTCCAGAGTCAAATTCTGAAGCGTTTGCAGCACTGATATTTTGGTAAGCCAAGGAAAGTCTCCCCTTCTCATCTAATTGAACCACGAAGGATTCGACCAAAAGATCAAGATACTCATGGCTATAAATGGCGTATACAATTTGAAATGGATTTTCCGAATCTACGATCATGGGTTTTGTTTGGGTTGGATCAGCAAGGTTTTTTATAGAAGGCGAGCAAAAGCTGCTGAAGACTCGCTGTTTTTTTAATATGCAAGGGGAAATTTAAGCATAATAGTCTCAATACTCGCTAATTCAGGGATTTTTTATTCTCATTTTAGGCATTATGTTCATTTCTGTCACTTAAAAAGATAATACGACGAGCATTCAGCTAATTCCCTTCCACCAATTTCTTCAATAGGAATTTAGAATTATGTCTCTGAAAAATTGAAATAAAAAATCCTCCTAGATTAGTTAATGCTTAGCCAGGAGGATCGATTGGTTTTAAGTATTTTTATTATTGCTCAGTTGAGATCGGCTTACTTTGAGCATTTTCTTCAGGCTCTTTCTTCTCTGGGAAAAATCTATTCTGAAAGACTAGTATAATTGCTACTCCTACAAATATTGAAGCATCCGCTACGTTGAATATCGGCCAAAGTGCAGTATAGCTCCCTCCCCAGAGTGGCAGCCACTCTGGTAAGTATCCTTCCCAAATATCAAAATAAAACATATCCACTACCTGCCCATGAAACCAGGGCGAGACAGCATCATAAGGTGCATTGTTCAACCAAACTCCGTAAAAAATCGAATCAATAAGGTTCCCAATTGCTCCTCCCAAGATCATTGAGATACAAAACACGTAAGCGGTATGTTGCTTCTTTACGATGATGTAATAGAGGTAATACCCAATACCCACCATTGCTACCAATCGGAATGAAGTTAATAGCAATTTACCGTATTCAGACCCAAGCTCCATGCCAAATGCCATTCCGGGATTGGTAGTATAATGTAACTTAAACCAGTCTCCAAAAACTGGAATCTGACCCGCCGTACCAAAATCCATCTCAAAATGAACTAACATCTTTACTGCTTGATCCAAAAGAATTATAATAAATGCAATTCCAAAATATTTGAGGTATGTGTTCATAATTAAAGTCTAGACCTTAGGCCTTTTCTACTTTTATGGAAAGATTAAAATCATCCATCTCCAACAAAGATGCATGTTCCAAATTAGATTCAAAACTCAAGCTCACCGCTTGGGTCTCTGATTCGATGTAAGTCCCAAATCCTGCGACTGCAGCATGGACTGATTCATTGTCGTCGGCAATTTGAATTTTGATCTTGTCTTGAACTTCTAAACCCATGTCTTTTCGAAGATTTTGGATTCGGTTGACCAGATCCCGAGCGATTCCTTCTTGCTTCAATTCTTCGGTCAACGTTACATCCAAAGCTACGGTCACATCACTGTCAGAAGCTACTGACCAGCCGGGGATATCCTGAGAAGAAATCAAGACTTCCTCCAAAAGCAGTTCAAAGCCCTCACCCTCCAAATCAATATTAATCTTTCCGTTTCGCTCGATTTCTGCAATTTGCTCTTGTCCCCAAGAGTTGATTGCCGCTACCACAAATCGCATCTTCGAACCTAGTTTTTTACCTAAAAGCGGGAGATTTGGTTTCACACTTTTCACCAAAATCCCTGAAGCATCATCGATGTATTCGATGATCTTGATATTTACCTCCGATTTGATGAGCTCTTCCACATGCTGAATCTGTGACTGAATTTTGCTACTCAAAACAGGAATCAGGATTCGTTGAAGCGGTTGACGCACTTTCATTTTCTCCTTCTTACGAAGTGAATGAACAAGCGAAGAGATCGTCTGGCCCAAGTCCATGCTTTCTTCCAGCTCCTTGTTGATCAAAGCAGGATCTGCATTTTTCCAATCGGTCAAGTGAATTGACTCAATTGTCGAATCACCAGTTTCGGTCAAGTTTTGGAACAACCAGTCCGAATAGAATGGCGCAAAAGAAGACATCAACTGCGTTAGGCTCAACAAACACTCATAAAGTGTCTCGTAAGCAGCCTGCTTATCCGCATTCATATCACCTCTCCAGAATCGTTTTCTGGCGAGTCGCACGTACCAATTGGACAGCTGATCCACCGTAAAGTCCATGATCGCTCGTGTCGCCTTGGTGGCATCGTAATTGTCCATTGCCGCTTCAACTTCAGCGATCAAAGTCTGCAGCTTGGAGATAATCCACTGATCGAGCTCTGTCCGCTCTTTCACTGGCACAGCCTTACCCGAATCGTAGACAAAAGCATCTAGATTGGCATAGAGCGCAAAGAAATTATAAGTGTTCTGCAAAGTCCCAAAGAAGCGTCGCTGCACTTCAGTCACTCCGTCCAGATTGAATTTCAAATTGTCCCAAGGATTGGCATTACTGAGCATGTACCAACGTACGGCGTCTGGGCCATATTCCTTAATGGTCTTGAATGGATCCACCGCATTGCCCAATCGCTTGGACATTTTGTTCCCATTTTTATCCAGGACCAAACCGTTCGCAATCACATTTTTGAAGGCTACGCTGTCAAAAAGCATCACTGAAATCGCATGCAACGTAAAGAACCAACCTCGCGTCTGATCCACACCTTCTGCGATGTAATCCGCAGGATAGTTAGTCTTGAAGATCTCGTCGTTTTCAAATGGATAGTGCCACTGCGCATACGGCATTGCTCCCGAGTCAAACCATACGTCGATCAGATCCGACTCACGGAACATCTTTTCGCCTTTGTCGGAAACCAGGATCACATCATCCACAAATGGGCGGTGCAGATCAATTTCTTTTCCTTCATAAGGAGACTTTTCCATAAAGCCCTTGGAAATCGAGTTCTTGATTTCAGCTTCCAAATCAGCAATCGAACCGATACACTTCTCCTCATTGCCATCTTCCGTTCTCCAGATTGGAAGTGGAGTTCCCCAGAATCGGGATCTACTCAAATTCCAATCCACCAAGTTCTCCAGCCAGTTGCCAAAACGACCTGTTCCGGTTGACTCGGGCTTCCAGTTGATCGTCTTATTCAACTCCACCAATCGATCCTTATAGGCTGTAGTTTTGATAAACCAGCTATCCATTGGATAGTACAATACCGGCTTGTCAGTTCGCCAGCAATGTGGATAGGTGTGTTCGTATTTCTCGACCTTAAAGGCCTTGTTCTCATTTTTCAGGATGATGGAGATAATTACATCCGTGTTTTTGTACTCAGGCAAGCTCTCGTCCTCTTCCAGGTAGTTTTTCACATAGAAGTCAGCTGCGCCATATTGCTTATGTGCAGTAATCGAATGCTCAGCGATTTTAGCCACCAGGTATTCTCCAACCACAGGAAGGAATTTCCCCTGCTTATCTACCACAGGCAAGTCTCCGCCTTTTTCATCTTTCACAAATACTCCCGGCACATTATTCAGCACCAAAGTCCGAAAGTCATCCGCACCAAATGCTTTTGCCAAATGCACGATCCCAGTACCATCTTCGGTAGTCACATAGTCACCTGAAATGATTGTAAAAGCTGGACTAGGTAGCCCCAATTCCGCAATTGGGAAGAGCTGCTCATACTCCCAGCCGAGCATATCTTTTCCTTTCATCGCCCCAATCACCTCAAAGGGGATCAACTTATCTCCTGAATTATAAGCCTCCAGTTTCAGTTCAGCCGCCTTAGGATTGAAGTAAGCATTTATCCGAGACTTCGCTAGAATCACCGTACACCCATCAAAAGTGTAGGGATTGAAGGTCTTCACTTTTACATAATCAAGATTCTCACCGATTGCTAAAGCTGAGTTGGAAGGAAGCGTCCATGGCGTAGTCGTCCAAGCTATGATGTAAGTATTCTCTTCACCTTTCAGTTTAAACTGCGCCGTGATCGAAGTATCCTTGACATCCTTGTAGGTACCCGGTTGATTGAGTTCGTGCGAAGAGAGACCTGTTCCTGCTGCTGGAGAATACGGCTGTATCGTATAGCCCTTATAGATTAATCCTTTATCATAAAGTCGCTTCAGCAGACTCCAAAGTGACTCGATGTACTTTGGCTCAAAAGTGATGTAAGGATCATCCAGATCTACCCAATAACCGATTTTCTCAGTCAAGTCATCCCATTCGTTTTTGAATCGCATGACCGTTTCCCGGCACTTGCGGTTGTATTCCTCAATGGAGATTTTCTTCCCTATGTCCTCTTTGGTGATGCCAAGTTCCTTTTCAACTTGGAGTTCCACAGGCAATCCGTGGGTATCCCAACCGCCTTTTCGCTTCACTTGATAGCCTTGCAGGGTCTTGTATCGGCAGAAAATATCTTTAAGCGTCCGCGCCATTACGTGGTGGATACCTGGAGTTCCATTTGCCGAAGGCGGACCCTCAAAAAACGTAAAAGTCTCCGCTCCATTGCGGTTAGATACCGATTTTTCGAAAATCTGATTTTCTTTCCAGTAAGCTAAAACTGACTCTCCAATCTGTGGATAATCGACCTGTTTATACTCTTTGTATGTCTTCACGATGTCCTTTCTTGTAGGCAAATAGGTGATAAATTAATCTTTTGGGCGTGCCCCCGTCTGAAAAAGCCGGGGTCGGGCTATCCGCTCTTATCGGCTTCCCCGATAACTATAGGGGAAGCCGATACCGCTACTATCCCTCACGCGTTCACGAGAACATTCTCCCCAAAAGCAGGCACAAAGATAGTAGAAAAACCCTTTTGGGCAGGGAGGAATGATAAAAAAGGAGACCTCATAAAGTGAGAAATCAAAAGTAAACTTACTTGCCGATAGGTATGGAAAGCTAAAACGATGGAAAAGCAGTGGGATTTGATTTCTGGACGCTCCTTATTTCATCGAAATATTCAACGAATAGTGAATGCTTCGGCCACCGCCAATTGGTTCAAAAACTCCAAATTCTGCCAGTTGCTGAAGATCACGAGTTGCTGTGGCCTTAGAAACTTTAGCGATAATCCCATAGTTCTTAGCGGTCATTCCACCTTCAAAACCTCCCGGGCCTTCTTCCAGCATTCGGGCGATGGCTTTTACCTGCCGATCATTGAGTTCATTTTTCCATCGATCAAAAAATCTCATTTTCTTAACTGTAAACTCGATGAGTTGCAAGGAATCATATTGCGCAATCTGCACAGTCGCTCCAAAATAACGAAGCCAATCCGAAATTTCGAGACTTTTCTGGGCTGTAGCAAGCGAAGAATAGTAAGCATTCTTTTCCTTTTCGATCGCTCCAGAAATACTGATCAGCGTAGTATAACCCAAGCCCTGATCAATCGCCTTTTCTGCTAAAGCTCGACCAATCCGACCATTTCCATCTTCAAATGGGTGAATACTTTCAAAATACAGATGGGCTATTCCCCCTCTGAGAAGTGGATTGAGGATCGCTTTTGGACCGTCAGGCCTTGTGTCATTAAACCATTGAATAAAAACTGCCAGCTCAGCTGAAACTCGACTGGAAGGCGGAGCCTCGAAATGTACCGTTTCTCTTCCTATGACTCCCAAGACCACCTGCATTGGCGAACTATCACTATGCCATTGTCCGGCATTTATGTAGCGATTACCCTTCATGAGCATCTCATGCCAATCAAAAAATGTCTGCTCAGATAGTTCGGATGCAAAAGTTGCCCGCACACTGACTAGCATTTTAGCGACTCCTTTTGCGCGGTGATCCTTGATGAATATCGGTTGATCCTCATGGATCCCAAGATTTTTTCTCACTGAGCTCATCACATCCTGGCGGCTAAGCAGTTCTCCTTCGATCTGGGAAGTCTTCATCGCCTCTATTACCTTCGTCTCCAAGAGTAATTCTGCTTGTTCGGATCAGGCGATTCCGCCTAGCATACCGTTCAACTCACCTGATTTCAGCAAGAAATCAAATTGATTTTTAGACAAAACGTCCTGCTCAAAAGTAAAATTTGGCCAATCCGAAAACTCCCAATTTTAACTCATGAGCAGAATGCACGATTTATTCGGCTCAAAAAATATCATATAATGAGCCGAATAAGGGGCTTAATCTGCTCATGGATGAATTTCCTCTTCCGATTTATCATTTCCAAAAGCTTATCACCGCTAGACTAAAAGTAAAATAAGAAATTTTTTATTTTACTTTCGTTACTAATAGTAGTGCAAATGAACCCAATCAATTCCCCTTTTACGCTTCCCTGCGGCACAATCCTACCCAATCGCCTTGTCAAAGCTGCAATGACAGAGCGGATGAGTGATTCAGCATATTAGCCTACCATTGCCCACGAGCATTTGTATCGCCTTTGGGCTGAGACTGGTGCAGGATTATTGATCAGCGGGAATGTAATGATTGATAAGCAGCACATGGAATCTGCCGGTAATGTGCATTTCGGAGATGAGGCCATGCTGCTAAAATTGAAAAAATGGGCAGCGGCTGGAAAAGAAAATGGGAATCAGTTTTGGGTACAGATTTCTCATTCCGGGAGGCAGACCAACCGATTTGTAAATCCGAGTCCTAAAGCCCCCTCTGAAGTTCAACTGCATAAAATCGGATTATTCGGCAAGCCAATAGCAATGTTGGAAGCCGATATTCAGCAGGTGATTTCTGGTTTTCGAAAAGCTGCAAAAATCGCCAAGGCAGCTGGATTTACGGGAATTCAAATCCATTCTGCTCATGGCTATTTACTCAGCGAGTTCCTATCGCTTAAAACCAACCTTCGGACTGATCAATGGGGAGGTAGCCTGAAAAACCGAAGTCGGCTATTACTCAGTATCGTAAAAGAATGCAGAGAAGAACTTGGAAGAGACTTCCCCATCTCGGTTAAGTTAAACTCCTCCGATTTTCAGCGAGGTGGATTTACAGAGTCTGATTCACTCCAGGTGGTCAAAATAGTGGCAGAAGCAGGAATAGACTTACTGGAAATTTCAGGTGGCACGTATGAGAAGGCTGCTTTTTTTCTGGGAGATGAAGAGAAGGTGAAAAAGGAAAGCACCAAAAAGAGAGAAGCTTATTTCTTGGATTTTGCGAAAAAGGTAAAGGAAATCAGTCAAGTGCCTCTGATGATCATGGGTGGATTTCGATCTTTTGATTTTTGTAACGAAGTCCTTACGGCTAGTGAATGTGATCTAATCGGAATGGGAAGACCATTTATCTGCAGCATAAATTCTATTCAAGGATTTTTGAAAGGAGAAGTTCCGTATTTAGACAATCCTCCAATTCGCACAGGTTTCAAGGTCTTCGAAGATTCTGCGGAAGGAGGCTTTTATGCCAGACAGCTAATCAATCTAGCCAAAGGAAAAGGCCTTCAGAAAAATCTCAATCCAATTGCCTGCTCGATGTTTATGGTAATCCATGAATTCAAAAAAGCCAGGCAAAAGAAAAACCGTTGAGATTGCAGCCAACGGTTTTTCAAATAAATACTAAGGTGTGCTAGTTATTCATCGGTCACCCGACATCCAACATCGGGCAATTAAAACTTCACCCTCGCTTCCATCTTTGCTCCAGCCCTATCATAAGCTACTGAAGTGGAATCTCCTTTTTGGAAAGCACTTAGCGCCCGCATATAACTCATCATATCCACGATGGTAGAATCTCCCATTTGTAGGATAACATCTCCTTTTAGCAATCCAGCAGCCTGAGCTGGCTTATCTTCAGACACTCCATCTATTCGCATCCCTTGCCCATCGAACAAATAATCCGGAATTACGCCAAGTGAAACGGTAAAGCGAGGAGAATCTCCATTACTATCCTTAGTCTTGGTAAAGGCTAATTTCGGCTCTGCATCCAACTGATCAACCAATCGATCGATGTATTTCACAACTAGCAAAAGACCATCATAATTGATCAAATCGGAATCATCCGAAGGCCGATGGTAATCCTCATGCTGTCCGGTGAAGAAATGTAAAACAGGCAGATCTTGTAAGTAAAAAGAGGTGTGATCAGAAGGCCCTACTCCGGATTCAGAAGTCACCAACTTCAAACTGTCAGCATTGACCAGATCCAAAGCAGGCAACAAAGACGGACTGGTGCCGACGCCGTTTATAGCGAGTGTCTTCTCCGCATTCATTCTTCCCACCATGTCCATATTGATCATATAATTAATGGATGCTAGTTCAATCGTTGGATTTTTCACAAAATAATTTGAACCCCAAAGTCCATTTTCCTCACCTGAAAAAGCAATAAACAGAAAGTTGGAAGAGTGTTTTTCCCGTTTTAGGATTTTAGCCAAAGCGACCAATGCTGCCGTTCCTGAAGCATTATCATCTGCTCCATTGTGAATTGCCGAGTCACCACGGTGAAGCGAACTTTGACCTCCCATTCCTAAGTGGTCGAAATGAGCTCCTATTACGATCGTATTTTCAGATTTATTATCAATAAATCCAATGACATTCCGTCCGGTCAGCCCTTCGCCGTCTGTTCCGACTACTGCTTCTTCATGCGGATTGGTAGGTTTAGAGACCGTAAAAGGCTGGAAAAACCCTTCGGTTCCTTTTGGCTCCAAACCGGACTTTTTAAACTCCTCCGCCAGATAATCTGCAGCTTTCTGCTCTCCATCTGTCCCGATAGCTCGGCCTTCAAGATCATCTGATGCCAAAAAAGTAACATCAGCTTTTAAGCCTTCAAGTAAACTTTGATCTGTCGGTGCATTATCGCAACTCCATGTAAACAAAGCAAATGCTGCCAAAATGAGGGTATAATTCGATTTTTGATTCATACTTAAGTTAGTTTCAGCTCAAAGATAATAATTGGTATCTTCCCGCTGCAAATTAAAAACCACTTACTACACAGAATGAGAGCACTGATTATTTTAGCCCTTTTTGCGACATCTGCTTGCAATCCCAATTCAGAAACAATTGAAAATCAAGAATCAACTGCTCACTCAGCGTCTGATTCACTTCTTCTTCAGCCAGAAGAGATGAAGTACCTAAAAAATATCAAGCAAATCACTTTTGGTGGAAATAATGCTGAAGCATATTGGTCATTTGACGATAGCATGCTGGTTTTTCAATCGGACTATGCGAGTTGGGGCAATGAATGCGATCAGATCTTCTATACTAATTGGAAGACTGATGACCTCAAAACCAACCAACCTGAACGTCTGAGCACAGACTTAGGAAGGACTACCTGTTCTTACTTTTTGCCAGATAACAAAACGATCGTATATGCCTCCACACATCTGGGTGACGAGAATTGCCCTATAGTTCCGGAGCGAAGAACTGATGGTAAATATGTGTGGCCTATCTATGATTCCTTTGATATTTTCACAGCGGATCTAGATGGAAACATCTTAAATCAGCTGACCAATGAGCCCGGATACGATGCTGAAGCAACGATTTCTCCCAAAGGAGATAAAATTGTCTTCACTTCACTTAGAACTGGAGACTTGGAGCTTTATACCATGAATATTGACGGTACGGATGTGAAGCAAATCACTTCAGACCTAGGATATGATGGAGGAGCCTTCTTTTCCCCTGACGGATCAAAGCTAATCTGGAGAGCATCCAGACCAACAAGTGAAGAAGATGTGAAGATCTACAAAGATTTACTGGCTGATGGATTGGTGATGCCGACCAGTATGGAATTATACATAGCCAATGCTGATGGTTCTAATGCTAAAAAACTAACTGATTTAGGAAAAGCAAACTGGGCTCCATTCTTTCATCCTTCAGGTGAAAAAATCATTTTTGCTTCTAATCATCAAACAGAACGGGGCTATCCTTTCAATCTATTCATGATCAATAGTGACGGGACTGGTCTTACCAAAATCACCAATGACGGTACGTTTGATGCATTCCCTGTCTTCTCAAATGATGGCAAGCACTTGGTTTTTTCTTCAAATAGAAGTAACGGTGGAACACGTGATACAAACCTGTTTGTAGCAGAATGGATTGGGGATTAATCGACTGATTTTAATCACATTAAAAAGGTGAATGAATCAAATGCTTTTTTATATTTGTTACTATAATTATTTTACACCAACTCTAATTATGAAAAATTATGAAAAAACTTAAATCAAATTTCGCGCTTGCTTTTGCAATCCTATTTATTTCAGCCTTTAGCTTTACCTCATGTGGTGGAAAAAAAGAAGCAAATAATGAAGAAGCTGAAACAGAACAAAATGACGAAGTTAAAGAAGCGGCTGAGAATACAGAACATCCAGCAGACAATGACGACTCAGAACACCCAGCAGATAATAACGCTTATTAATTAGTTAATTATCAAAAAATAAAAAGGCTGTTTTCACAGCCTTTTTTTATGAATTTACCTTCCGCTGAAACGAAAACTCGGAGCTGACTTTGACCTCTTTACCTTCGATTTCCAAGTAAGGATATGCTAGAAAATTGATTGGCCCGGCTTGTGGACCTGGAGTAAGTTTCAAATCTCTACCTCGGCTCAATTCAATTCGGTTGGCTGGGTGTCTCCCGAAATAATACGTAGCCAAAGCCGCATATTTATTTCCCTCACTGATATCTACAGGCCACCACTTACCATCCGCATAAAACTCAGCCCAGCAATGATAGCCATCAATCCCGCCTTCATTACGATCCGAAGGGATCGAAGCTCCGATGGCGAATCTGGCGGGAATCCCTACAGATCGCGCCAAAGAGATGAAAAAAGAATGAAACTCTGTACAGTTACCGGTTTTGGAATCACAGGCATAATTGGAGTCTCCTTTTCCATAGTCCCCAAACTTCATGTAGCGCATATTGTCGATCACGTAGTCGTAAAGGGTCCGCGCCTGAATCAAATGCGATTCATTGATCTTACTCCCGAGTTCTTCCTTAGCTATCTCCTCAAATCTTCCACCCGTAGGCATTAGTTTAGTTGAGGTTAGATAGAGTGACTTATCAGGTAATGGTGCGTCATATGGTCCTTTTTCTTTCCGTTTTACAGCGTAGGTAAGCGAAATTTCCTCACCTGAATTTTCTGGCCCCAACTGAATAAATAAAAGTGTGTTCCCATAATTTCCATCTTTTATTCTTTTGGCGCCTTCTGGCACCGAAGACTCCAAAAGGGCTACTTCTTGGAATGCATCTGATTCGGCTATGGGAATCCACATGCTGGCCGGACCTTCTAATTGCGGGATTTGTGCCGTGTAGTAAAACTCAAACTCATCGCTTCCTTCCACGACGCCCAGAAGATTATTATTTGATTGCTCAAGGGCTACTCTAAACCACGTTTTGTCTTCCTTATTTTGGTTCCAAGAGTAGAACGGCTTCCCGTTTAATTTATGAACAGTTGTAGAGGTCACATCCATTCCACCGGGTTCTCCCTCCATGAAAAAATCCACATCATAGACATCTCCACTTTCATCCACCAGATCCACGCAGGCGAAATGACTCTTGGGGCCTAGGTTTGACAGATACTCGGTATGAACTCGGACCAGCTTCATTTTCATATCGTGATTTTCATCCTTCACAGGAAAGAACCCATCATTTTTTTCCGTTTGATCAGCAATGAAAGCTTTGATTCCTTCTTCAATTTGGGAAATACTTACCTTTGGAATAGGCACTTCTTGATTGACGGCTAAACTTTCGGCTTGCTTATTTTGACTGCAAGAAAATAGTAGGACGAAAGCTGCAAGAAAGAAGCTGAAATGAAATTTATTTAATTTTCTCATGCTTGAATTTACAGCTGTTTGTGATCATGTCCATGTGATCAGAAAAGTTTTCGCTAATAATTCAAAAATTTTAAATAATTAAATCTTCATCGAACTACTCGTAATCATTCCAAAACCTTCATTTACACTAAGACCTACTTTTTAAAATTTTAATTCCCAAAATAATTTTAGTTTGATTGAGGTAACCGCAAATCAACCTATGAATCTTTACACAAGACTAATTTTTCCACTTTTGATTACGCTCATTTTGGGATTCACCAAAATCTATTCTGGAGAAGATACTAAAGTATGGGAAGGTGTTTTTTTCTATTTGCCACATATTTTTACAGTCCTGATTATTTGCGGATTTACTTGGTGCCTTTTGGTCTTAACAAAAATTGGAAAAATCGTATTACTCAGGCAATACGACATCAATCAGGAGGACAATTTAAAAGCACGAAAAGTCTACACACAGATCAATGTACTCGAGAAGGTCGCAAAATTCCTAATTGTTGTTCTCGGAATAGGCCTGATTCTAATGTCATTTGAGTCGATAAGGCAGATTGGAGTAGGACTTTTTGCCTCCGCCGGGGTAGCTGGAATTATTATTGGTTTTTCTGCACAAAAAGCAATCGGTACGCTAATCGCTGGTGTGCAAATCGCCATTACCCAGCCTTTTCGATTGGAAAATGCAGTGGTCGTTGAAGGCGAATGGGGATGGATCGAGGAGATTAATTTGAATTATGTGGTAGTTCGGCTTTGGGATCAACGTCGCTTGATTTTGCCTTCGACTTACTTTCTGGAAAAGCCCTTTCAAAATTGGACTAGATCCTCATCAGACATTATTGGTTCGGTTTTTATCCATACGGATTACACGATTTCCTTTGATGCTCTTCGCGCTGAACTTGACCGAATCTTAGAATTGACTGACCTTTGGGACAAAAAAGTAAAGGTGCTACAAGTGACCGATGCAAAAGAATTCACCGTAGAATCAAGAATCCTAGTCTCGGCTGAAAACTCCCCCACGGCTTGGGATCTTCGGGTGTATGTACGGGAAAAGATGGTAGAGTTTATTCAGAAGAATTATCCTGAAAGCTTACCGAAAACACGAATTAATCTTACTTCCTCAGAAAAAAAATAGATTTAATTACTTTAGCTCTACGAAATACATCAGAATTTCGCCTTTATTTTTTGCCGCGATTTTTCCTCGGTTTTGAAACACAAAATCCTCTTTGCATACCATATAGGTAGAATGGGACACATTGACTTTTCCTGCCACAGAACCAGATTGAATTCTATCTGCGGTATTTACAGTATCCCCCCAGATGTCAAATGAGAATTTCTTCAGGCCCACAACTCCCGCAACCACTGGACCTGTATTAATCCCTACCCGTATTTTAAAGTACTCCCTGATTGCTTCTGGTTTTTGCTTTCCATAAGCCACTATAAAATCTCTCATCTCAATCCCCGCCCGAATGACGTCAGAGGCCAAGCCAGTTTCGCCAGTTACCCCACAGGCACTCATGTATGCATCGCCAATCGTTTTTATTTTTTCCAAACCATACTTAGTGGTGATCATGTCAAAATTCCGGAAACAATGATCCAATTCTGCTACTAATTCTTCAGAAGATATTTGAGAGGTGAATTTGGTGAAATTCACAAAATCAGCAAACATGACTGTAGCATTGGTTTGTAGTTTTGCCTTAGCAAACCCATTTTTTTTCAGTTCATCTGCAGTTTCTTTTGGAAGAATATTCAATAGTAAATCCTCCGAGCGTTTTTTCTCTTTAGAAAGCTCCTGATTTTTTATCTGTAGATCCTTGGTTCGTTCTGCTACACGTTGTTCCAATTCTTGATTGTAAACCTCCAATTCTTTATTTGCTTTCTCAAGACTAGTATACAAACTGGAATTGGAAAGACCCGCTTCCAAAAATCCGGAGATTGACACCAAGGTATCCATGTCGCCTTCATCCAGGGGAGGATAGAAAGGCCAGGCTTCTTTTTCTCTCCCTGTGACCATCCAAGCGATAACTTTACTTCGCATTCGAATCGGAACGGCAATAAAAAAGGGTAAAATCAACTCCTCCCGAAGTTTATCAATCAGTGGATTAGCCCGGGTATTTTTATTGGCGAGAAATGGACGTAAAATAGGGCTATCATCGATCAAAAAATCCAACTGTCGATTATGAATTTGATCGATTTCTTCCCGTTCACAGCCCATATAGAATTTAGGGCTGAAAGCTTTAGAATGTCCACTTAGCTCCCATAGAACAACAGTTTTATCCATTTTGAGCGTGGTATTAATTAGCTCTAATGTGTTGGTAAAGAAGTCATCTTCACAGATCTGATGCCCGAATGCATCATGCAAAGCGGACAAAATCGTGAAGCCATTTTCCTTTTGAATCAATTTCCGCTTCAATAATGAAATCTGAGAATCACTTCGAATATTTTGCCCAGCAACTTCATCGGAGAGTTGACGATAGTAGTCAACTTGCCGCTGTAGCTCCGCTAATAAAATATCTTTAGATTCTTCACTCATTGGACTTCAAACAATTTCTTCACTGAAAAGGCAAAATAAACCTGTCCAATCTAAAACTTGCAACTCATTTTTGATCACGGCAAGTTCCCCTGCCTCATAAATTCCCAGTAAAGGGAATTCACCATTGATGGCTTCTTGGACATGTCTGACGTCTTCATCGGTATGGTTTGAGTAGGCTGCCGCCCGCCCAGAGCAGTTGATATACATTCCAAAAATAATCCTTCTATTTTCCGATTTCACTTTATCAATCAATTTCTTGGTTTGCTTAGCTACATAGTCCATTTCAAAGCTTCGGCGCATCAATTGAACCTCAGTTCCTTCTGCGATATCCATCTCAGCCATAAAAAGTGCTTTCGACTCAGGATCTACTCCCACGCACATCCGATTGATATAATTTCCAGGATTATAAGATTCCCATTTGTCTCCCATATTCTTGCCTAATGTCACAAAAAACTTGAGTTCTTGCGGATTTTCTAATAAATCATCTCCCAAAATACTTCCCACCACATCCAACGCAGGTTTGTGATCCAGTTCTAGGATACTTGCGCCTTTTGCAGCGGTCACGGTATGATAGGCACTGGCTGGCTGGCAACCATGCATGATCTGCGTATCTATCCTGATATTACCATGAAGTATCAGGGCCATTGCTGCATTCTGGCTCATTTCAGTTCCGCACCATTGACGTGTTGGTTTGAATTTCATATCGCCTAGCATTCGAGCACCAATAACATTTGGCCAATGACTTAGACTTTCGTTCATCCCTTTGATAAAAGGTGTCCCGTAATTCATCTTAAATCGTCCTTCCAAACGATTTACCGCATCAAAAAGGAGCAATACTTGAGGAACTGTATCGTATTTTTTTGCCGCAATTTTTTGCCCGAGGCTTTTCCCAGTCTCATATTCATGAAATCCAATGCCCTCTTCGATCAATAGATCAAATTTGATTTCAGATTTCCCTAATAAGCCAGTTACAGTCTGATAGCCATCGTAGCCAACTTCATCATTGGTACAGGTGCCATTAGCAAATCCCCCAAAAAACTGAGTTTTGGTGCCAAGACATGACTGCACTCCTTCAAAAAAGTCAAGAGGATCATGTCTTGAGGTACAAAACAAAAAGCAAAGCTGAACCTCCTCAGGGGAAAGTTCAGCTTTGGCTAGAGCTTCTTTTGAAGCCTGAACACCGGCTTTTCGAGAGTCAGAGGACTCAGAGAATCCTACTCCAAATGAAGTGCCGATTGTCATGGTTACTCTTCAATTACAACTTCTGTGGTAATTCGTAGCGGCAACTCAATTGTGTTTTTAATTGGAGACTTTTTGTCCAAGATTTCTTTAGACTTAAGGAGTTGCTCAACACTAGCTCCATTTTTACCTTTCAAAGTCACCTTGTAGTGCAAATCCAATGGCCCGTTTGGTTTAGACCGATCAATGCCCAAAACGCCGTGAATATCGAAATTTACAAAGACCTCCACGTTGATTTTTTCCAGCTCTGTTCCGAATAAAGCTGCGTTGGTTGCAATACCTGCGGTAAGACAACCACAGAGCGCCGAAGCGAGGTATTCTACAGGATTAGGATGCTCATCTGATCCTCCCAATACAGCAGGCTCATCTACCATTAAGTGAAATTTACTTGCTTCACTTCGAATATTTTTTCCATTAGAAAAAAGCTCAGAAACAGTTACTGCTGATTTGGTTCCACCTTTCCATTCAGATTGTGCTTTGAATTGGACCAGTGCTACTTTTGGATCATTTTTAATGGCTCCTGTGAGTGCTTCGAGGTTATCTAGGTCAACTCCGTTTTTAATGTTTGGCATGTTTGAGGAAAAATTTTAGTGATAAAAAGAATGTATGAAATATACCAAAAATAGGGGCTAGACCAAACTAAGGCTTATATTTAATCTATTGAAAATCTACGATTTAGTTTTTTATTAAATTTAT
>JBDNIP010000328.1:0-1365 GCA_041688245.1 Algoriphagus sp. | reverse complement strand
AGAATCAAAGGTTGAATCAAGACTATTCCTGCCACTGCCAAATAAGAGAGTTGAAAACCAAGCTCAAAGATCACTTCAGGATCTAATACAATCATCAATATTGCAGAAAAAGCCAAAATATTAAATATAGAGGGCTTTCGCTCACGCATTTGTCCTAAAGTTAAAAGACTAAACATAATGGACGCGCGAACCACTGAAGGCGACAAACCCGTCAAAATTGCATAGATCCAAATAAGCAACATGACTAATATCAGGTAGAATCTAGCCCATTTTTTAGTAAGTTTGAGGGGCTTGAACAAGCTTAAAAGTAAGGCATAAATGATTCCTACATGTAATCCCGAAACTGCCAAAATATGCATCACTCCAGCTTGAACATAGCCATCTCGGAGATTTCGATCAAGGCTCTGCTTTTGACCTAGCAGCAATGCCATAGCGATCTGTTCTGATTGACTGTCAGGTATTACTTGTCCCAATCGATCAGCTAGTTGACTTCTAAAATTGATAAAAAGAAAGTCTATGGAAGACTCAGGTAATGAATCGATGATCAGAAAATCATCTCCGATAAATTGCCGGAAGTCAATTCCTTTTCGGAGTAGGAAGGCTCGATAATCAAACTCATAGGGATTTTTTGGACCTTCAATTTGCTCTGGCATTTTCTTGACTAAGAGAATTTGGCCTGGAATAAGCGGCAGTAGCGCTTGGTGATAAACCAAAACCGATCCAGTAGCAGTTCTCCATTCTCCGGCTCTTTCCACAGCTTTTATAGCCAATAGATTTTCGAAGGAATTTGGCTTTTGAATATCAAACTGGCGCACTTCTGCCAAATAGCTGTCGAATGGCCTGTCAATCCTTGGTTTCAATTTTTGAAGCGTCTTTAGGTTGACAAGCAGGATTCCCAAGCAAAAAATCAACAAATAGCCAATGAAAGAAATGAGAAGTGTTTTTCTTGGGACTGTCTTATGATTGACCAATAGAAAATATACCAGCCAAAAACTTACAATACCGATAATCGCCAAATAAACATTAAATGATTCTAGTTGCTGAGCACAGAGAACCCCTCCAATCAGAATCGGCAAGTATTTCAAAAAAGGATAATCCGAAAACCGCATACTAAAAAAGATCAAGTCCTTTAATTTACGGGTTTTAGAGCATAAAAAAAGCCTCACGGATGAGGCTTCAGTATTTTTTTGTTACTCAGAATCGATAACCAAGGCTAAAGCCTCCATTGAATTCAACAGCAGCAAATCGATCAGAAACTTCGCTGCTGAATCCACGAGCGACAGCTGCAAATGGACCAAATGCGAAATTCGAAAACTCCCACTTATAGCCTATGCCTGCGCCCAGTATAAAAGCATTCATATTCGT
>JBDNIP010000327.1:0-5261 GCA_041688245.1 Algoriphagus sp. | reverse complement strand
GTCCTGCTTATACACACTTAAGTATTCTCTGCCGGTATAGTCTTGCTTCGAATCACTGAAGATCATATTCCTTGCGTCGATACGGACGCCTGGCATCTTATCCACAAAGGCTCCGCCTCGGTCGGAAGTGAAGTACGCATTTCCTTTCTCATCTTTGGTATAGATAAAGTCTGACCCTGCCGAGTTCAACGCAGTCATCGGCTCCAGTTCTACCTTTCGCTGACCTGATGGGGACTGAACTGACTGCATCCGCGGTCTGGACATCATCAGACTTTTTATCGCCGCGCTGTCTGCTGCTGTATAGCTTTTGGCTTCAAGCATGCGCTTTGCCTGATCTAAGTTATCCGTCAATTCAGCCGTTCGAAGGAGGTCTCCATAATCTTCAAAGGTTGCTTCTTCATAGCCTACCAAAGTTTTCCACCAGGTGTACGCATTTTCATAGTCCAGGATCACGTCGTAGCTTGCCGCCACTTTGCGCGCAGTCGCTGCTTGTGGCTTATTCGCATACGCCTGCTGGTAAAGCGCCGAGGCCGTCTTGTAATTCATCAGCTCCATCTGCTGATCAGCATAACGGATCTTGCTTTTCTGGGCTTGTGTGATTCCCACCGATCCAAAGACCAGCACTGCACTAAGTAGTATTTGTGTTGCTATCTTTTTCATAATCAGAACCATCTTTGATTTTTCATTACTGCTCTTCTGGGAGTTATGTAGAAGCCTACCGACAGCTCGTGAGAGTTGTTCCTGTAAGCATTTAACACGTTCAGGTTATGGTCATACGCATAGCCCAACCGTAACCGCTCTGTTGGAAAAATCTCCAGAATCGCAGCTACTGCGTTGCGGTTGTTCAGCCCTTCCAACAAGTTATCATTCCAGATCTTCATATTGCTCCGGTAGCTTCCGCCTACCCACAGCCGCTCCATAAACAGAAACATGGCGTTGATGTCATAACTCGTCGGAGCGCCCTTCACTTCCTTGATCAGAAAGCTCGGCTTGAACTTCACATTGTCTGACAAGTCAAACAGGTAACCCATCGTCAAGTAGTAGTGAAAATCGTGGTACGCCAATGCGACATCTTCCTTCTCCAGCGCATTCTTGCCTACCATGTTATACACAGAAAATCCCGCATAAAACTTGTCGTTGTGGAAAAATAAACCCGTATTCAAATTCGGTGTCAACAGATTGATCCGTCCCTCTGGAATCTGACTGTCCGGAAAATCATTCGGATCCAGCATACTGCCATCCAGCGAATATTGCGAAAAACCTGCACTCACACCCAAGCCCAAAAAGCTCCTCGCCCCAGTCTTGATACGATATGCATAAGTCAACAGGCCACCCGTAGTCTTTGCCGGCCCGAGATTGTCACTCATCAGCGAAAGCCCAAAACCCATCGTGCCCTCATTGGCACTCAGGTCGGCGGTCACCGTAAACGTCTCGGGAGCTCCCGGAAAATTTACCCACTGACTCCGATACGTACTCTGAATATAGGGCTCCCCTTTGTAACCGGCATATGCCGGGTTGATGTGTAACCCGTTAAAGATGTACTGGCTGAACTGAGGAAGCTGCTGACCAAAAGTAGCCTCACTGACCATCATGGTCAGTGAAAAGGCTAGTCCTGTGATTCTAAAAACCGTTTTCATATCGCTTCTTTTTTAGTCTTCGTTATTGATTACCTGGATCCAACCTTTGTATTTGTGGCTCTTCCCAGCTTTATCTACCGTAGTCAAAATGTAGAAGTAGGTTCCCGCTACCTGACCCTGAGCATCCCAATCGTTTTGATAATCCGTCCGCTCAAAGACATGATCTCCGTATCGGTTGATAATCACGATCTCATTGCTCGCAAACTTATCAAGGCCTTTGACTTCGAAGGTATCGTTATCTCCATCCTGATTCGGAGTGATCACATTGGGAATTCTGAAAGGAAGAATCTGATTCACATCATCGCCTTGATTGTTCAACGCGCTGGTATCCCCTTCCTCCGCTGACACGTTGGCAACGTTGGTTATTGTTACTGCATCGCCTGCCTGAACGCTAACCCGGATCACTACCACCCCGTCAGCTGGTAAGAATGGGATATTCCATGTGATTCGGGTGCCTGTCACCGCAGGTGTACCCACTTGGATTTGAGTACTGCTTACACTCTCTACCCTTGAATTCAAGTAAGTAACTCCGTTTGGCAAATCATCCACCAGCACTACATCGGTTGCAGGGGTTCCACCGATGTTGGCCAGCGTGATCTGGTATTCAAACTCATCGCCTTCGAAAATCTCCGCCTCGAAACTGGTCTTCGTTACTGAAAGGTCAACCTCATCATTCAACAGTCTGAACACCAAAAAAGCATCATCACTATTACTTGGATTAACCACCTCTCGTAAAGTATACTTCAAGGTGTATTCTCTGGCTTCATTGACTCCGGGAATCAAACTTATTTCACCGTTCTCATCGATCAACAAACCTACAACACCATCCAACTCCGTGAATTCAAAGTCAACATCCACATCATTCGGTCTGACTCCATTCAGACGGTCGTTCTCCAAGATATTCCCAAGGATACCTCCGAAGCTGATAAAGCGGGTTCCAAAATCGTCATCACTTGTAATGATTTCATTAGGAGAGATCCCTACAGAAACACTCGAATCATCTTCAATTGTTGTCCTATCCGGAAGCGTACCTTTTACCGTGGCAACATTGACAAGTGTCGCTTTATCAATATCCGAACTAGTCGCCGTGTAACTAGTCAGTACTACTTCAATTTGACCAGGTAATAAGGTCCCTACAGTTTCGCCAAGTCCTGTCAAAGGATCCGTTACAGTAACATCCATCAAAGTAACATTACCCGTATTTGTTACCGTCAAAGTGTAATTAATAACCTCGCCGATTTGAGAAATTACTGTCTTATCAGCTTGCTTAACTATCGATATATTAGTATTCTGAGGGATAACTGTCTCAGTACAGGTCTGACACTCTGGATCAGTAGGCGTATCAACCGAAGTAGGATCTGTAGACGTTGCGTTTACAGCTTTTCCTTTGGGACCTTTTCCATCAGTCAATGCCAGGTTCAATACCACTCCTTTATCAATATCCGCTTGAGCCAGTACGTAGCTTGCGGTAAATGTTCCGCTATTGCTCATCCCAGGTGCCAAGGATGTCAATGGATCTCCAACTACAGTCACTTTATCATCCGTAATAGTCACATCGGTCAAGGTCACGTTTCCAGTATTGGTTACCGTGAAAGTATACACAACTGTTTCACCTACTTGAGCAAATCCATCATTGTTGCCATCGACGAATACGCCGTCTTTCAATAACTGAATCGCTGGTATTTGATCTGCAATCACCGTCTCATCGTCGCTATCGCTCAACTCAGTCTCCCCGAAGGTTCCCGTAGTCGTCGCAGTATTGGTGAAGGTGCCTGCATCCAGGTCAGGCTGGGTCACAGTGTAGCTTGCAGTTACCGTTGCACTCGCTCCGGGGGCAAGTGTGGCAATTGGACTGCCACCGGTACTGGTAGCCTGTGGATCACTCACCACAATATCAGTCAGGGCCACATTGCCTGTGTTGGTCACCACAATCTGATAAGTCAACACATCCCCTACCGCATCATAGCTGTCCTGATCGGCTGTCTTGGCAATGCTCAATACAGGAGTCTGAATCGCTTCAACTGTCTCATCATCAATTTCATTCAACTCAGTCTGCCCGAAGGTTGCCTTAGCTGTAGCAGTGTTGTCTACTCGGCCTGCGTTCAGGTCACCTTGAGTGACGGTATAACCGGTCTCAAAAGTGACCGCATTTGCAGAACCGGGAAGTAAAGTCGCGATCGTCTCACTCAATCCTGTCAACGGATCCGCTACCGATACACCGGTTAGGGTCACATTGCCGGTGTTGGTTACCACAATGTCATAACTAAACTCGTCACCAACTGCGGTAAACATGTTTGGATCTGTTGTGCTGGTCTTGCTGATTGACAAACCTGGTGTCTGACCTGCAAACACCGTCTCATCATCACTTCCATTCAACTCAGTCTCTCCGAAGGTTGCCTTAGCTGTAGCAGTGTTGTCTACTCGGCCTGCATTCAGGTCACCTTGAGTGACGGTATAACCGGTCTCAAAAGTGACCGCATTTGCAGCACCGGGAAGTAAAGTCGCGATCGTCTCACTCAATCCTGTCAACGGATCCGCTACCGATACACCGGTCAGGGTCACATTGCCGGTGTTGGTTACCACAATGTCATAACTCAACTCGTCACCTACCGCATCATAGCTGACCTGATCAGCTGTTTTAGTGACCGTTAAACTTCCATCTTGGCTGATCGTCGTAGTCGCAGTATCTTCTTGCTCTCCGGTCTCATTAGTCACAACCATAGCTGTGTTTACCAAGTTTGCTCCTGCATTCACATCCGCCTGAGTAGCTTGATAAGTAACCGTGTAAATCCACGTCTCACCTACATTCAGGATGCCTGTAGCTGTATCATCTCCTGTTGGAGTGCCTAAAACCGCTTCTGATCCGCCTGGTAATTCGTCGCTCACACTCACATCAGTCAGGTCTACCTTGCCTGTGTTAGTTACTATAATCGTATAAGTCAATAGAGTAGGTGTGCTGATCGCTTCAATATCAACATCCTTCACTATCGTCAGGGAGCAATCATTAATTGTCAACTTAATAGGAACTCTTTCACTCTTACAGTTTAATTCTGAAACAGCCTCAGCCCAGTAAGTAACTGTACCAACTGTATTCCAAGATGGATCAGCAATAACGTTTCCATTAATTTCCGCATCATACCATTTAAGAGTGGTTCCAGCTTCTACTTCTGCAGTAGCTGTAAGAGTTTGAATAGTTTCAAGTGCACATTCTTCTTGCTCTGGACCTGCTACTGGAACAACTGGAATTTCGGGCTGAGCTCCGATAGTATAAGGTGTGGAAACCACGCAGGTTGTATTTACAGTTCTAGCATAGAGGGTTCCTGTGCTACCTGCTGCCAAAGCTGTAACACTTGTTCCTAAGATCAAGGTGCCAAAGTTGGTCGTCAAAGCATATTCGACGCCGGTTACTCTAGTGAAATTGATCGTTCCTGTCGCTACTTCACAAGTAGGATCAGTTACTGTCACTGCCGGAGCAGTCGGAGAATTAAAGGTCACCGTTACTGTCGCACTTGCTGCTACAGTACATGGTGCCGTTGCCGCTACGGTATAAGTATAAACGCCATTAACTGGTGTGGACCAAGTTCCGCCTGTGTCAGGAGTGCCTTGTAGGGAAGCAAATAATTG
>JBDNIP010000035.1:0-8783 GCA_041688245.1 Algoriphagus sp. | reverse complement strand
AAAGCACAGTAAATCAGAGGAACAATTTTTCCCAGTAGTATAAATCAGGGATTTTGCCATTTGGCCTTCTTTTTCATAGGAAAACTCCGAATTCAGCAGATCCATTCAGCCTAGAAAAATTAGGCGATACGGAAAATTTGCTGGTACCAGCATTCAGCCTTTATCCGGGCGGAGGATAAATAGGAAAATATGCCAGAGATTATTGTGTAGGAAGCGAATCTTGAGGATTCATAAGACCCGAATCCTAGTAGTATCAGTAAGGGGGTATAAGCGTTTTATCTTCCAAATTTTTCTTCCAAAAGAGAAATGAATTCAAAAATATTTTGCGGTATTTAGTAGTAGTACCAACCCTACCCTGTATCCAATAAGGAATACTTCGTATAAACTAAGAATACCAAAATCAAATTGCTATAGGACTGTTAATCATTATCTACGCAGTTGGTCTGATTATTCTTGGGATCAATATGATCCAAAAGAATAATAAAAACCTAAAGTAGGGAGATCAAGGATTTTTTGAATTTTTGCTCAGCAGTGAGTTTATCCAAGTCATTGCCGAAAAGTGTTTCGATCATCTTATTATATTGCTCGATGAAAATTTCCGTGAATCGAAATCCAGCAAGTTGATTGATGGATTCCTTGTGAATATTCTGAGAATAAAAAATAGGAATCTTTTAGCCAACAATCTTGAAAGCGATCTTCTACACAATTTACCTTGAATGATTTGGTTAAAATCTATTTCACTTTGGGCCTAGAGAAATCATTACTATTCGGATTTAATAAAATCAAACTCAGTCTCCAAGCATGGTCTTAAACTCTGATCATTGACACCTATTTGATAATAATTGCCTCCTAGAGACTGGAAATAATCCAAACCTCTACCCATCACAATCCTCCATCCATTTGAAGTTTGTATTTGACGATCATGAATTGTTTCAGAAAATTCGAAAGTGAAATCAATTTCATTCTCATATAAACTATCAGCAATCTGATCAAAGGCATACTTATTCTCTCGCTGTTGTTCTATATCATCTGAAGCGGTAAAAAGATGGATTTTTTTACAGTCCCCAATCTTAACAATCAGTTCAGCTAATTTCAGGAAGTTTGAAATCTGGTGTTTTTGCCTGACGTAGGGATCTTGGATTATGATTGATTCTGCTCCGATAAAATAGTCCTTAAAAATTACCTCGTAACTGTACCCAATATCTCCATAAAGGATTTTCAAATGTTTCTCTACAGGGTCCGCAGGTGACGTTTTTTTAACTATTTTTTCAACAATGACTTCATCCTTCGATGGTAAAATTCTTTCAAGAGCACTTTTACCATTAGAAGCTATCTCTTGTATCGTTTCAAGATTGGAAACTTGACCTTGTAAAAACCGCTTACTTTCTTGACAATAAATAATTTTTTCGACTCCAAGGCTATTTATATAAGATAAATCTACCCTGCTGTATTCATCATCGTCCTTCATCTTATTCATCTGTTCTTTGACCCTTCTTCTTCCTTCAATCGCATATTCAAGGATTTCTTCAAATTCTTGTTCGGTTGGATCAGCATCCGGATGAATGATTTTCAGCAAACCCATAGTTGTTTTCTGTATAGCTAGGTCATCTCTACCTTCTACATTAGTACCCAATCTCATCTTACTAGAAAGGGTATTGCTGTAGGAGCTATTATTTTTAAACATATGATGAAATGCTTCGGCAAAGTAATCTGTAATCAGACCGTAATTTGAAGCATACCATCTAGGATCCATTTTTGGTATCTCCCAACCTGGCCAATAGAAAAAGAATCTATCTTGGATAGCAAAATCAAAAGCTTTTGGAAGTGTCAGAAATAGAGAATGCTTGTCTGATTTTACAACTTGCTCAATAGATTGGTCTATGTTTCCAACAAAAGCAAAACTGGCATTGGCATTTACTTCCCTTCCACGGCTAAATCTTCCTTTAGCCATGTAATCTTTCATGATCTGTACGGTATCAGTGTCCTTGATGTCAAGATTACCAACCTCGTCAAAACCAATGGTATCCCAAAACCCTACCAGTCCTACTTTCTTCCGGGCATTATTATAAAGCAATGTTGCAGTGCTTGCTTTACCCCCACTGATAAGAGTACAATAAGGTGAAAACTCCGTGTAAAAATGTGACTTCCCAGTGCCTCTAGGACCTAGTTCAATGAAGTTGTAATTCGCTTGAACCAAAGGAATTAGACGGGCTAAGAAGTGTAGCTTTAATCTCTTTCCTTCTGGCACCCTTCCTTTATATTCCTTAGGCAGATTATCTATGATTTCCGGATTTATACCAACACTTCTAAGTACTACATCAATCCACTCTTTAGTAGTGAATTTTCTACGCCCTTCTAAAAATTTATTGAAGTCAAACCTGGCTAATTGAATAGGTTTTAAATCTTCTACATAAAAAGCATAATCATCTTCTTCTATCGGATTATAGCCTACTACAACCTCTGCCCAAACACCTCCTTCTAGAAGCTTTTCGTTTTCTTTATAGAATTTTTCACTGATCGCTAATCTATTGGAACCAAAGTTCTCCATCTCAGCCCAATGGCGCTTTTCCCTTTCCTTGTATTTTACATGGATTCTATCGATGAATTTATGCCTGCCTTTCTGCTGCACCATGGACTGGGCTTTATTGGCTTCATCTGGTCTCACATAGTTCTGTTCCACAACTTCTAAAACAGCTTTCTTACCCTCAATGATTTCATCCGGGTCATCAGTAGCACAATATTTTGCCAACAGGAATTCCAGTACAAACGAAGGAACATTGGCAGCTTTCTTAATGTCATGAACCAAATCTTTCCTGACCACTTTTCCAGGAAAGCATTCGTTTAATTTTTGATCTAATGCATCCATTGCTTAAAAATAATTAGTTGATAAATTCAATTCGGAAAGAATTAATCCTGTGGCCGGAGACTTTGCATAAACAATAAAATCACCTTCAAAGTCTTCATCCATAACCAGTGAAAACTTCAGTGTCTTACCTTGTTCTATCTCTAAATAGCCTGTAGTAGAATTCACAAATTCTGAAGATGCGAGGGAACCAACACTGTTTCCTCTACTTACAGCGTCAATTTGAATATCAATATTTCCTCCAAATAGTGATTGCCCAAAAGTCGCTATTTCCAATGAAGGTCTCAGGGTAGTTATAATACCAGAAGTTTTGCCCTTGTAAGTCAGATTTACATGAACCGCTTCTTTACGAGTTAGTTTTTCTGGCCTGAACGTCATGCATGGAGTTATGACTTCTTGTAAAGAAATCCCTTCGTGAAAGAATTGCTTACCTTTTTCATATGTCGCATAATTTTTTAGAAACAGGAATTGATCTACTTCTGAGTTAACCCCTAGTTTGCTAGAACTTAATTCAATATGATCTGAATTACTTGCTCCCTTACCTGCTAAGCAACGTGACTTCTGTAAGGACCAATCTCCTATAGGCTTTTCCCCTTTATTTCCTGCTTTGAATTCATTCAGGAGGACAAAGCCATGATCTGAAGCAAGTACAAACTCTTCATAACCTTCATCCTTCAATTTACTCGCAATTTTGAGAATCTTAGTGAGCGCCTGTTCGATTAAGAGCTGTGCATTATCAGGAGAGTTTTCACCCGCCTGATCTATTTCCGTAGTAGTGACAAAAAGCAAATCAGACTTCTCATACTTCCCGGCTAAGACTTCCTTTTCCCATGCCCATGAAGCCTTATCACCATAAATACTTGAAGTATATTTTATTCTCGAATCACGGCTTGAAGACTCTGAATTTGAAAGGAATGGTTCAAGCTTATCACCTTTCACTTTTAAGGTCAAATTTGAAGAAGCTTTTGGCATCAATGCAGCCATGGCAAATTTTGTAACTGTAGGCATGTACGCCAAAGAGGGCTTCAGCTCTATTTCAAAAGATGCTCTTTCTAATCTCGATTTTAATTGTTTGGCTAGTTCATATCGCATCCCATCAACAAGAAAGAATACTGTCCTCTTCCCAGCCTTCACTAATGGTTCAACTTTCATGTCAAACAAATCAATATTTCTCTGAATAGAAAGCGAACTAAAGCCATCCTTCTCTACCAATTCCAAGAATACATCCTGCAAGTCATCCGTAAAATTCAAATAGGCATCTATAGCATATTTATGGACTTCCTTTAATAAAGAGGTGATGGAAATGATTTCAGCTACATTTTTATCCAATTCCCTGTGTAGGGTATCTAATTCATAAACTTCTGTAGAATACCATTCAATTATAGCTTTAAGACTAGTGTAATTCTTTATTTTACTACCTAGATTATGAGTAAGTCTTTTGATGGACAAAGATTTTTTCCCAATCATCCATGATAATTTTCTTTCCTCGTCATAGGTACTCCAAATCGAATGAAGCGATTGATTTAAAATTAATTCTGCTTCATCTAGCTTATTGGTCAAAAGCAAGTCTTTGAAGACTTTAAAATAGGCGATATCCTCAAAAGCGAATGTGTTGATTTGCCCTAGGTTGGAATCATTAGCGAAAAGCTTAGGAAGGGAAAGTTCCTCACTGATGCGCTTCGCCTGTTCTATGTAAATTTCTTCCAGATCCTTCCTTTTTCTTAATTGATTACATACCTCATGGATCAGTTTTTTTGTACTGATTACAGCCACCGGGACATCTTTGAGCTGACTTGGAAGATCAATGGGAAGATCGTGTAAAAATTCACTGAACAATACCAGATTCCATAATTCTCGTGAAATCGACTTGGATTTCTGTTTTTGCAAACTCACTTCCAAGACAGTTTTAACAAATGCTTTAAACTCCTTGACCCAAGTATTATCTGATTCCAAAAACTGTTCTTGTGCAGAAGAAGGTACCAAAAGGGCCATCAGGATTTCAATACTAGAGCTTGCATTTAATCCACTTTTTAATTTGGGGTAATTATTTCCACCCTCCAATGCATCAATTGAATTAAAAGAAGGAAATTGTTCTTCCTTAAAAAACTCTTCAATCTTTTGTTCCTTATCTGGAAGAGCAGCGATGCAAAGATTCTTGTACTGATCAGCGGCCTCATCCGGGAATATCCTTCCTCCAGCGGAAAATATAATAAAAGGATCAAAGGTTAAATCATCTTCATCCTGCTTTGATTGGAAGGGAACGTATACCACAATCTTAGCATCTTTGTTTTTGGGCATTTCATTTACCCAATACTCCAGCGCATTTTCCCGAGCAGTAATCACATTTTCAGAGGCATCGAAGATTTGTATAGATGAATCTTGAAGGTCAAGCACAATTTCTTTGTAGAACAGAGTAGGGTCATATATTACCAACCCCTTACCTGATTCAAGTTTTTTCAAAAAGTGACCTTTTATAAATTCCTTTATCATGATAAGTCCCAAATTTTAATAGCTTTTTCTGCTAGCTCTTTTGATCTTTGGTCGACTTGGATAAACTTAAATTCAGCGTAATGATCAAAAATCTCCTTCGTTACCTTAAGTGAAGATTTTCTGTATTGAGTGAGCTTATCCTCAAATGGATCATTTGAAGCTACAATGTTTAATTTTTGTGCTAGTAAGGTAAAATTCCCTATTCTATTTACAAACTCACCATGATTCAATTTGGCACCGTCCCCTAAATAATGTTCCCAATCCCCAAATTCCTTTTTGGACTTTTTAGTATTGATAGTTTGAGGAATGATATGTTCTAAGTGCACATCTACACCTGAATTAATGGTAAATTCTCCCTGTGTTTCGTGTAGAGCGTATTCGAATTGCTCTATTACATATTTAGCTCTATTTACACTTCTTTTGTAATCAGCCTTACTGAAGTTTGATTTGAATTCTTGATCACTAGGCATATCCTTAGACAATCTTTCTTTAACAGCTGTTAAAATATCTTCCATATCTAGCTTATTAACCAAATCAGAAAAGATATCATCAAGAGCCCCTGTTTGCCTTGAGCAGATATGCCTTCTCAGCATAAAAACAGCAATCATTTTCAATATTATCAGTCGATTAGAATCTGAAATGTAATCTCTTGAGAACAACTCTAAAAGGAATGTATAGGCTGGAACTGATTGAATTCTTTGTAAATCTAAAATTGCATTATTGATCTTTTGGTTTGAAAACTTTCTCTTTCTCACAAAAGAATATGTTTTGGCATAGTTGGCTATCATTTTAGTAAATTCAATAGCAGTTACTTTTTCTAAAGAAAAAGAGTCCTCCATTTCTTCAACCTCAATATTATCTGAAAATTCCACATCCAAATCATCCTCAATACTCTCTGAAAAATCGTCCTCTGGTTCTTTAATTTTTAACTTTGAATAAACCCTAAACTCTGCCAATCCATCGCAACCTTTGACTTTATTGACATAAAGTTTTTTGAATTCATCATTCAGATAGGTATAAGTTATTTTTCTCTTTAATTGAGAACACATAAAATGTCTAAAAAACTCATCTGATGAGATACCATCTAATGAAATGATAATATTCTTCCAATTTTCTTTAACTGCATTGAGAGTTTCTTTATCAAAAATAGACGCATGACCCAATAAAAAATTTTTGATAATATCTGTTGCACTAAGGCTTAATCCCCTATTATTGATCGTTTCAAACAATTTATAGGCATCTTTCGCTTGGAAAACATCAAGTCTGATAACAGAAACCTTATCCATCAATTTAAAATGGAACGAATTAAATTCCTCATCTGTCAATTCGCCAATCCACTCAGTAAAATATTGAAGATTATTTTTAAGATTTTCATTGTGGATAGTATCTGATTCAATCCCTTTGAGAACTTTTATATAATCCGGATTATCTAACTCCCCTAACTCGACCTTATTCTGCTTTATTCGATCAACGCCACTTGAGATCAATAGACCATCAATTTTTTGAGCTTCTTCTGGCTCTTTTTTTTCTATTAACGCCTTGCTTATAGCAGTCAATAAAAGAGACAATGTTGTTATTCTTTGCTGCCCATCTATAATCTCTAATTGATTAATGTGTGCAGAGTGAGCTCCTGTGAGGCAAACCAAATTCCCCAATAAATGGGAATCATCATTTGTCAAGTACTTGATATCATTAAATAACTCTTTGCATTGTTTCCATTGCCATGCATATCTTCTTTGATATGCTGGAATGAAAAACTGTTCATTTCTAGTGCTGAACAATTGGTTAATAGTTAGAGGAGTTGGAGTTATTTTCATAAAAGTTTTGTTTGTTTTTCAGGTTTAATCTCCTTCACGACCTTTTCTTTCTTTTCCTTAGGCTTCACCTCACAGATGTCTTCCAATCCATGAGCTATAGCCATGCTCAAGTCCTTAACACATTTCTTACGTACTCTATCAGGCCAAATACTATAGGCTAAATGTGCCCAGTCAAATTCTCCTTTTTGCAGTTGTTTCCAGCAATCTTGAGTTGATTTCTTCCATTTGGTATGGCGGAAAAGATTATGCAATGGGGCTGCTGTAATAAGTACCCCATCATCTTGGTTGGGTTTGTAAGGCAATTGTGCTACTCGTAATAACTCTTCTTTAAAATCTTCTAGCTCAGCTAAGAACTCCTTTTGATCATTTAGCTCTTTTGCTGAGCCCTTCAGATCTAAAACCTCTACTTCTTTAGCGATTTCCTTGATTTTTGGATCTAACAATTCATTGACCACGGCAAAGAGCGTGTTATCATTAAGCAATGGATAATAAATCCAAATAATGAATGAATTCGATTTAGTCGAAATTGGCCAATAAATAGGTGCTTCTCGTCTAGAACGAGAGTAAATTTGATAATGAGTATTGAAAAAACCAGAAGATGAATGAATATATTCTTGCAATGATTTTTGTTTCAGAGGTTCTAAGAGCTCATATTCTGAAATATTAATAATTTTGTTTAACGATTTTGTAATTTTGTAGACAAGATCATCCTCAAATTTTTCATCACAGCTAATTATCGCGGATATTTGATTATCATCCCATTGATTTTTATGCCCAGATATATTCAAAGAATTGTAGATTGAATTATTATGCCATCTTTTTGCATCAATTTTATTTCTACTTTTAATAAGATTGGGATTCCATCTTTTAAATTCAATACCGATTAAGTAGCTAATTATCAACTCCACCTCTGTTTTAAGATTATTTTCAACACCAAACCAAATCTTAACATAATCTACGTACCTAAATTTCAGATCTTGATTTTGCCAATTAAATTCATTTTCTGAAAGTTGATTAAACTTCAATCGATGATCGTTGGCTCTAAATGATATTAATTCTTTCTTAGCCACAGCATCCTTCAGTTTTATGATTCCATTAATATCAGAGTTGGCTATTATCAAACTAAATGGAGCAACAAACTCAGTCGAAATTTCATTTGCTGTGTCCAATAATATTAAATCATCGATGACTTCTTCAAAATATTTTGTGTAGTGCGGAAATCGATATATTTCAAGTCGGGCTGGATTAACGTAACCAGAAGTTTTGTGTTGTCCGCATAAGTGATTAATAACTTCTTGATATGGACTCGCATTAATAATAGACAACGCTCTAAAATCATCAAACCCTTCGAGACAAAATACGCCATGCCCTTCCACGGAGAACACGCAACCATTTTTAATGAGATAAGAATATATATAATCAGTTCTTTTACCATAAGACATGCCTTTTTTGAAGTACATATCTTTCCCAGTCACTCTTCCGGAACCGTATGAAAGGACTGTGTTAAAGGTTTGTTTTTCAGAAATAACTACTAAAAAGGTAGGGAAATAATATGGTGAAAAAGCCCCTCCATTTTGGATAAAAGTCCACTTATCATCTAACCCTATTTTTTT
>JBDNIP010000326.1:0-3785 GCA_041688245.1 Algoriphagus sp. | reverse complement strand
TTTTTTAGGTACAATTGGACAAGCAGCATCAGGCTATGGGAGTACGGCTTCAACTGCCATATTCAAAATAGCCCAGTATTTTGGAAGTACTGATGCCGGTATTTTAAATATTGCTACAAGCGCTGTCATTTGTACCGATGGCGTCTGGTTAGGTGCAAGCTCATCGCATTGGAATATTGCCAGTAACTGGTGTAATTCAATTATCCCAGATCTAACACTAGATGTTATCATTCCCTCGACTGCTCCTATTCAACCAATTACTGGAGTTGCCAGCGCGAAGGCAAGAAGTCTAACCATACATGCAGGAGCTACCTTAACTATTTCTGGAGCCGGTCTTTTGGAAGTAACGGGAGATTGGATCAATAATGGAACTTTCAATCCTGGATTGACCAGCACAGTCGAGTTTAAGGGTGCTGCCAATTCTACGATCAACGCAGGCTCATTTGCCAACTTGAGTTTTACGGGTACAGGTACCAAAACAATCAATGGTACTTTGACAGTGTCTAGGAATATTACCCCTGTTTCTACAGCAGTTATATTATCAGATTCGAACTCTTTGACTTTGAATACTGGAAGAACCATGGAGATTACCGGTTCATTCACCACTGGAGCCAGTAGTAAAGTGATTTTAGCTCCAAATTCTAATTACCTGAATCGCAGCACTTCCAATCCGAGACTTGAAGTACAGCAGCTCTTCACAGGAGCCAAAGGATGGCGGTTAATCGGCTCACCTGTTGCATCTACTTATGCTTCGATGACTACAGGCTTTGAGACCCAGGGATTCGCCGGATCCTCCAATCCATCTTTGCAGCCTAACTTACTCTGGTGGAACGAAACAGATAAAGGCACCACGCTTCAAGGCTGGAGACAATCCATCAATCTCAGTAATACAGTTCCGGCCGGAAGGGGTCATTACTTCTATATCTTCAACGGCGCAGCAAAGCCCTCCCCTGTCACAGGAAACTATACGGATATCCTTCCTTTGACTATGTCCACTACAGGAACAGAAGTGAATCTCAGCAGCGGATTCTTTGACTTTGGTATCACTTTCACTGCAAGAGATACCAATATGATCGCCCAAGTAGATAAGCTTATCGAAGTAAATCAGGCCGATGAAGGATTTAATCTGATCGCTAATCCTACCGCTAGTATGCTGGATTGGGATGCAGGAAGTGGTTGGACCAAAACCAATATGGATGCGAGTATCTATGTCTGGGATCCAGCAACTTCTTCCTTCTTGACGTGGAATGGTGCTACCGGAACATTAGAAGATGGACTTATTGCTCCATATCAAGGTTTTTGGGTTAGATCAAATGCTGCTAGCCCTTCACTTTTATTAACAGGAAATGGAGCAAAAACTTTGACCAATCCATCCATTTACGGTAGAAAAATAGGCACAGAAGAGCCTTCAGTAATTCACCTAGAGGTGAATGGTGAAAACCTTCAGGCAGAAACATTTATCAGCTTTGGAGAAGATGGGCTGGAAGGAACTGATCCCAAGGATGCATACCAATTGGAATCCCTTGCTGAAGATTGGCTACTGCTCTATTCCTATGGCTCGATCAACAAGAGGACTCCTTTGGTGATCAATCACTTGGATCCTTTAGATGGAAATGAAAAGGTAATCCCACTTCATCTTGCCGCTTCCAGCTCAGGCAAGCCGATCAACGGTAGCTACCTCATGAACTGGACCTTGCCAACAGATCTTCCTGAAGAAGTTACGGTAATATTAATGGATCATATTTCCCAGAAAGCCATTGACATGCGGAAAGAATCTGCTCATGCTTTCTCATTTGAAGCTCCTAGACTTCCTAATGCACGAACCGGAAAAGCTTCTGATCCATTGGCTATTCCGCAGGCAGTGGTCTTCCAGTCTCCATACGAAACTGGTGAAGTAAACTCGAATGCCCGAAAGGTAAGTGACAAACCTCAGCGTCCATTTACCATTTTTATCAGTGGAAAAGCAAATGAAGAAATCGGCTATTTAGCTGATTTGCCAAAGCTCTTCGGACCTGTACCAAATCCATTCAATGCTCAAACGAAGATTCGATTCTATCTGCCAGAACCTCAAAATGCTGAAATACAAATTACAGATATGCTAGGTCAGGTGGTAGGAAGCTTTCCAAGCGACCGCTATAAAGCCGGAATTCATGAATTGGAATGGATCCCATCTACTATCCAGATACCTCACGGAATGTATGTAATCCGACTGAGCACCGAAAGCTATCAAGTGAGCCAAAAATTAATCAAGAATTAAAGATGATTCGTAAAATACTCATAGTCTTGGTAGTGTCTATTTGCCTTCTTTCTGAAGGTATAGCTCAAACTATCGATCATACTCGAAAGGCTACGTTGAGCGTGCGTGCAACCGCTACTGTAACGGACAATCTTCAGATGCTCACCATCCAAAACATTAATTTAATTGCTCCAGAAGTAAGGGAAAACATGATTTTGGTTTCGCCAATGAGAAGTCCATTTGCGGGATTATTCAAAATCATCGGAAATCCCAATGCTCGGATTCGGATCACCTTTCTCCAGCGAGAAACCCTCGTAGAATCGAATGAAAGAATCGGAGAAGTCAAAGCTGAATATAACCTCAGTGCTGCTTTTGAAGATCTTCAAATTCAAAGCACTTTACTTGATTTGGGAGAGGCTAATATCAATCTGAGCAATAAAGGTTTATTGTTTGTTTGGCTAGGTGCAAATCTTGATCTCAGTGCTGCTTTACCCGGAATCTATCGATCTGAGTTCACCATCGAACTGGAATACATCTAATGGGAATTCGAGCTACCTATCGCAACCCTATATTCAGCATGTTTCTTGCGACGGTGATCTGCTTTAATTCGCAGGAATCCTTTGCACAGCGGATCAATTTTAGTACTTGGACGGGAAGTGATGACATCGTGCTGAATTCAGTGATGGCTGGGCCAGAACTGAAATTCAATATAGAACAACCCATAATCACCTCAGGAACCACAGTCACTATTAACTTGGCTTCCAATCAAACCATTGCTTTTCGCATTGAAGCGCCAGAGAACTTTGATTTGACAGTCGATGTGGATGCACCACTGTTTTTGACATTTGTAGATGATCCATCCATAACGATTCCTTTACAAGTAAAACTGGCCTACAATAATATGCTGCCCGGGAATGAATTAGCCGGAAAAGCCGGAGCAATTGAATTACCAATTGGCTTCACCAATGTAACCTTTCCAGTGAATCGAAGAATGTCAGGCGCTCCAGGTCCTCCCCCCACTCCGCTCACTGGAACAGAAGTGAGAACCAAGAGCACAGCATTCATTTATATATATGGGAGCATGGGTCCTGTCCCTACAGTTCCGGCAGGGGATTATTCGGCAGAAATCACTGTAAACGTATCCTTCACAAGCTATGATTAAGTGTAGATTTAGAATAAGTATGCTAGTCATCTTGATGCTTTCGTTCGGAGTAGCACAGGCTCAGTTTGTTGCTATCAAATTGGAAGTACCTGCCGGTTCCACCTTTAAATCTCAAGTGGCAGATCCTATGCAGGGCGGCGGCTCTTGGCAAACATCCGAAGCTAGCTCTTGGGAGACATCCAAAGCTATCACTTGGATTGAAATTAAAGCTTCTGAAAATCTGGCTTTCATACTGGACATCTACTATCCTGAAAGAGTAATAGAGCCACCTCTAGAGTCTTACTTTCTAAATAACGGTACTTCTAATTTTAAGGAATCAGTTTCCCTGAAAAGCGGAAGTCAAGCAGTACTAATGAATAAATCCGGCAAAGTAATCCGAAATATGAA
>JBDNIP010000325.1:0-2120 GCA_041688245.1 Algoriphagus sp. | reverse complement strand
TTCATCAGAAAATCATTTGAAGAGACAGAAGTAAGGAAATCCATCTGATCACCACGCTTGATATTCAAGATCTGGCAGATTGGACCAAGTCCATGTGTAGGGTAAAGGTTTCCGTTTCGATAATTCTCCCTCAATCGCCACATATCTTGATACCCTTTTTCCTTATCGAAGTTCAAACCAAGTAAACTGTGAATATAGGCACCTTCCACATGTATGACCTCTCCGAAAAATCCCTCACGAGCCATTTTCAAGGTCATCAATTCAAAAAAATCGTAGCAACAATTCTCGAGTTGCATGCAGTGCTTTTGTGTACGCTCTGAAGTTTCTACCAATTGCCAGCAATCATCAAGTGTGCGTGCAGCAGGTACTTCCGAAGCTGCGTGCTTGCCAGATTCCATTGCATAGACTGCCATTGGTGTATGCCACTCCCATGGAGTAGTAATATAGATAAGATCTAAATCTGTCCGATCGCACATTTCTTTCCAAGAGTACACATTACCTGAATAACCAACTGGCTGGTGTGCAGTTCCTTTCAATTGTTCTTTCGCTTTTGTCACACGCTCGGGAAGCAAGTCGCAAAGTGCTTTAATTTCTACTCCCTCGATTTTACTCAATCGGTCTACAGCTCCCGGACCGCGCATTCCCAATCCAACTATTCCCACGCGGACAGTTGCTAATTTTGGCGCTGCAAAACCAGACATATTGAAGGATTGAATTCGATTAAGTCCCTTTTTGGATTCTAAGGGTAACTTCTCAAAGTCTGATCCAAAAGTAGATCCAGCTCCAATTAGGCCAAGACCCGCAAGGCCGGATGATTTCAGAAACTCTCTTCTTTGATTTTTTTTCACAGTGGATTTTATCAGTGGTAGAATGTTAAAATTATATATGTTTCCGCAATTGCGCTATTAAAAGACAAAAGCAACATAATATATGGCAAATATTAGCAACGCCTATACTTTAGTCACCCGTTTTACCTGCAGATAAGCAAAGAAAATTAGGTTACTAGCACAATTGCAGCTTATCACCTTAAATTAATGCTTAACATCAAAAAGATTCAGAATATGTCAAATAATTCAGACCTATTAGCTTTTATAGTCTTGGAGACAGAATTTCAGCCACCAATTTGACTCCTAGTATACTGACATGAGATCACTCGCATTTTTTCTCCTTTTTTCGATCGGAAATTTAGGCTTTACCCAAGTACAAATCGTCGCCGAATAGGGTAAAGACAGGAACCTTACGCTACTTGCATTCAACAATGAGGAAATCCCCTACACCATTAGAATTGAATTTTTGAAACTTGAAAACCTTGATTCATTCGAGAGGGGGGGTGATTTATGCGATAGCTAATCCCGGCAAAACCAATTTGGTAAAACTCCGCTCCATTTATGTCAACGATAAGACTGGATTTGACTGTAATACCAAATTGTACGAGGGGAACCCCGGTGCGAATGATCTGAAAATGCCCGATTACCTGTTGCCGGTGCAGGAGGGAACTACCCTGAGCATGAGACCTCTTACGGGTAAAGCAGCTCAAAACTCAAAAAACCCGGAATCCCAAGTCTATACGGATGTTGGTTTTTTCTTTGAAAAACCAATAACAATCTGCGCTCCACGAAAAGGAATTGTATCAGAAATCAGAATGGATAGCGAGGAGGCCATAGCTAGAGTTTCGAGTTTTGACTCAGAGAACTTCATAGAGATTTACCAGCTAGACGGGACCTTCAGTAGACTATCTGGCCTTATGGCAAATTCGGCTAAAGTAGCTATTGGAGAAGTTGTTTTTCCTGGCAAAGCTATAGGAGAATTCTCTTACGCGCTAAAGGAAGAAATGCATCATATAAAAATGATCCAAAGCCGCCGGAAGCTGGCTGACTTTGGGATAATCTGGATCAATTTTTCAGAATTTATTTCTACTGATCAGCAGAAAGTCCAAAGTGATGAGATCAATACATCGCTCAAATCTATACATCAAACTGATCTGATTTTAATGGAAATGGATGAAAAAGAACGTAAAAAGTATTTATCGAACTGATAGGAATCTGATACATTTCAAGGGCAACTTTGATCCCTCAAACGAGAATAATTAAATCAAAAACTATGGATTAAAAACTTTGATT
>JBDNIP010000324.1:0-2087 GCA_041688245.1 Algoriphagus sp. | reverse complement strand
GAATGTTTAGTAAGCTGAAAACATCTGATTTATTACAGGAGGGCTTACGCAGCAAAAAATCAGCTTTAGAGCGGCATCATTTATTTCCGAAATCATGGCTTGAGAAGAATGGCTTTCCAGATCAAACAGTCCGTAATCAGATTGCCAATTATGCTTTGGTGGAATGGAGCGATAATATCAACATATCAGCAAAGCATCCGAGGGAATACCTTCCTTCCTACCTAGAACGCTTGAAACCTAGTGAAAAGGAGCAAATGTATTACTGGCATGCCCTGCCTGAAAACTGGCAAGAGATGGAGTATTTGGATTTTCTTTTGGAGCGAAGGAAGATGATTGCCAAGGTGATCAGGGATGCGTATTTTGTGGTGAGGGGGTGATTTGAGCTTTTAACAAGCTTTAACTCGGGTATATTAATCAAAGGAAAATTTCTTTTGTTTGTTAAATATTAAATAGATATTTGAGAACATTTTTCAATTAAGGATCAAGCAAGCATTAAATGAAAGTCGAGACTCATTATATAAAAAATCACGATTTTAAAACCATCGAGGGAAGTGGAATTTTTGGTGGATTAACTAATAATGGTAAAATCAATGTTAATTTCTTTACTGATAGGGCGCCAATCCCGAAGAAAATAATTCTTGAAATAGATCCCTTAACAGGGAAAATAATTCAGGAGATAGAAAGGGATTCAAAAGAGGGGATTATTAGAGAGGTTCAGTTTGGAGTGCTACTTAATATTGATACAGCAAAAAATATAGTCGAATGGTTGACTCAAAAAATTGATGAATATGAACAAAACTCTGTATAAAATAAAATGAATCAAGAGGTTCTTCTAAAATATCTGCCTAAAAATCCACCTCGTTTGCAAAAAGGGGTGGTGAATTATTTTGTTACTCGAAATCTTTATGCTTTTACTGATGAGGTTATAACTTTTAGTCCGGATAATTCAGTAGGTCAAGATTTTAAGTCTTCATTTGGATTAGAATCTCGTCAAATTGATCGACTAGTTGAAAGTGCATTGAGAAAAGCAGGTGAATTTGAAATGGAGATTCCGAATCAAAAAGTGCTCAATCTCACAAATTCGGTTTTGAAAAAGATAATCTCACAAGGGTTTTTAATTGATTTTATCAACCCTTCTGTTGAAGGTGGGATCATTCTTGAATTAGATAGATATGGTATTTATTATCTAATTGAGTTTTTTAATGATGGAGATATAGTTTTTTTAAAACGGAATGGTGATAATAGAGAAGTTTTTGATTTGGATGAAGAAGGTCTTTTCGAGCAAATCGGGTGAATCTAAACTCAGAGTGTCAAATTCAATTTGTGATTCATTAAGAATTCCTTCTCATTTGCACCGAAACGGTAGAGCAATCGATGATGAATTTGGAGAGGAATTAATTTATAGAAGATTTTTAGCACCAGGTTTGAATAGTGACTGGCTGAAAAGCAGACAGTTATCCAGTAGTATTTTTGAGGTGAAAAATGATTCTTGTAACAGGAGTAAGTATTCAAATTCACCTCATGATGTTTTGTATAATGTTCGTATTGAGGATGAGGGTAAGCATTATTTGTCATGGGGTATTTTATCTATAAACTCAAAAGCTTTTAGCCTTTTTACATTTCAAGTTAATGGAACAACAAGAACCTTTTCCTTGAAATTAAGTCATGATCCTTTGGATTGTATGTTCCCGCATAGCGAAATTATAGTATTAGAAGCAGGGATTAGAATCGATACTAGTAAGCCAAAATCAGTAAAGGCGGTAATAAGGGATTATTTGATTACGGAATGTGAAATTGTTAAATTCCCATCATGATGTAATTAAAGAATTTCTTGAAATGACAACAAAGGAAATCACATTCGCTGAAAACTACCTCTGCACATTTAATGCAACGGAAGCAGCAATGAAAGCAGGTTACAGCGATCGGACAGCCCGGCAGATTGGCTACGAAAACCTGACAAAACCTTACATAGTGCCAGAACGGAAACTCCTGATTTTTTCAAAAAAGACTAATTTTTAGATTTTTTCAATTTCCGTTGCCCGCTGGTTGGCTTCGCATTTTGGCAAAGTTTCGATTTTTTTGTTTTC
>JBDNIP010000323.1:0-4814 GCA_041688245.1 Algoriphagus sp. | reverse complement strand
CAGAATCTGATGGAGGCGATTGCCTACAACTTGTACAGATCTCCGGGGATAGTTGCGTCCAAACCAATAAATACAGTAAAATAGGAGTAGAAAAAGACTCGGAAAGCCTCTTTTTGAAAGAGTTTGATTGTTTCTTGCCAAGAAAAGATAAAAAATGAAGTGAAAAAAGCCGAAAATCGGACATCTTTTCCAGGATAGTTCTTTTGCAACGGTCTCATATTGTGCAGAGAGGTACATTAAAGTACGGCTTAGGTTATGTACTGATCTATGGGCCCAGAATTACTGGAAGTGTTACACGAACTGTAAATGGGGTTATAGTTTCTCAGATATTCAGATCAAAAGATGATGCGACCCAAGGGCCACTGCTTGACATAAACTGATATAATAGGTATATTTGCGACTAGGCGAGTCTAAACTAGACCTTTGCTGCTGATTTATTGTCTAGATTCAGAACTGGAATTCATTCATTTGGTTTGGTATATCGAATTCCAAAAAGTGATAATGCCGAGTATTGAAAAACTCAATAGGAAAGACCTGCCAGACGGCAATTTTTTTTTGTTAACATTTTTCTGAAAACATTCTTTATCCAAATAGGATTTGTAAAAGAACTGCTCAATATGGTAAATTGGCACCTTACATTCAAGAATGAAATCTAACAGTACTAATTCACTTATTTTTATTTTTATTACCATCCTTGTAGATGTGATTGGCCTGGGGATAATTATACCGGTGGTACCCAAATTGATCGAAGACTTGACCGGTGAAGGATTGAGTCAAGCATCTCAATATGGAGGTTGGTTGGTTTTCTCTTTTGCGGCCATGCAATTTTTCTTTTCACCAATTATGGGTGGTCTTTCGGATCGTTTTGGTCGGAGACCGATATTACTTTTTTCCTTGTTGGGCTTGGGAGTTGACTATGTATTTCATGCCTTTGCACCGACTTTATTTTGGCTTTTTGTAGGACGATTGATCGCGGGCATTTTTGGGGCAAGTTTCACTACAGCCACGGCATATGTTGCAGACATCAGCAGCCCAGAAAAGCGTGCTCAAAACTTCGGTTTGATTGGGGCCGCCTTTGGTTTAGGATTTATCATTGGTCCGGTGATCGGAGGATTAGCTGGAGCTGAGTTTGGGCCGAGAGCACCGTTTTTAGTAGCAGCAGGGCTATCTCTGTTAAATGTGATTTATGGATTTTTTGTCCTTCCGGAGTCCCTTCCTGTAGAGAAAAGACGGGCTTTTAATTGGCGAAGAGCTAACCCTATCGGCTCATTGAAGCAATTGAAAAAATATCCTGTGGTGTCTGGATTGGTGGTTTCTCTGGTGCTGATTTACTTATCGTCACATGCTGTGCAAAGCAATTGGGCCTACTACACCATGTTCAAGTTTGGATGGGATGAGGCAATGGTTGGATATTCGCTTGCGATGGTAGGGCTGATGGTTGCAATAGTCCAGGGAGGTTTGATACGAGTGGCTATTCCAAAGCTTGGAGCGTCTCGAGCCGTGTACATCGGAATCGCATTCAATGCAATTGGCCTAATTTGTTTTGGGCTGGCTTCTATGGGCTGGATGATGTTTGTCTTCTTGGTTCCGTATTGCTTAGGTGGGATCTCAGGTCCAGCATTGCAAGGCATAATTTCTGCTCAAGTCCCGTCTAATGAGCAGGGAGAGTTACAGGGCGCATTGACAAGTCTAGCAAGCTTAACGTCTATCGTAGGGCCAGTTATGATGAACAGTATTTTTGCCTATTTTTCTTCAGACGAAGCGCCAATTTATCTTCCTGGGGCCTCATTTTATCTTGCCTCAATTTTCACTGTGGTCAGTTTATTTTTTGCTTACAGAGTATTATCTACTAGGCTGATAAGTACTGATTAAACTTGGTTTTAATTTTTTTAGAAAATCAGAAAACAATAAAAACTTTTAAAGTATCCCCTCAAAATCAATCAAGTAACCGCTGTTCTATTTTAGGCAATTTTTTTGACAAAACATTCCTAATCTGTAGGAATTAGCAGTTTTTGTATCCTCACTAAATCGTTTCTAATCAATAATATACCCATAAAATTATCTTATTAATTTTATAGTATAATTAAGTTGAATTAAGTTTTGGACTACTTTTAACTTAAAGTGGGAAAAAGTGGGAGGAAGTGGTAAAATGTGTGATGCATTTTAGTACTTTTGTTCATATGACATAATTAATTTGGAAGTTCCAAAGTATATGTTTAATAGTCAATACGATTGTAAGTTAGACCCAAAAGGGCGTCTGGTTTTGCCAGCCAAGATCAAAGCGGCAATTCCAGAGGCCAATGGTTCAGTGCTTATGCTTCGGATGGCGGAAGACAGATGTTTGGCTCTATATCCGGTCGTCGAGTACGAAAAGTTGGAAAATCAAATCAAATCGTTGTCAATCAACAATGTAGAGCAGCGAATGCTTCAACGATCATTTTTCGTCAGCACCGTGGAGGTACAACTCGATAGCGCGGGAAGACTGCTGATCCCAAAGGTATTTCAGAATTACGCCAACCTCGAGAAAGAGGTGGTAGTGATCGGGATGGGATTCCGAATTGAAATCTGGAAGCCGAGTATTTACCTGCAGCATATTATTTCTGATCCTGCGGACCTGTCAAGTTTAATGGAAAAATATCTTTTATAAGCCATGTCGACGTTAGATTATCATATTCCAGTCATGCTTGCCAGATGTACTGAAGGCTTGGCTATTAATCCTAACGGGATCTATGTAGATGCGACTTTCGGTGGCGGAGGGCATTCGCGTGAGATTTTAAAGCAATTGGACAAAGGCCATTTATATGCTTTCGACCAGGATCAAGATGCGGAAGCGAATATCCCTGCCAGCGGCAATTTTACATTTGTAGCAGCCAACTTTCGGGATCTGAAGAAATACCTCCGTTTCCACGGAGTGATTAAGGTAGATGGGATTTTGGCTGACCTGGGAATTTCCTCACATCAAATCGATGAGCCTTCGAGAGGATTTTCGACCCGATTCAGTGGAGACTTGGACATGCGGATGGATCAAGGTGCGGAAGTCTCTGCCAAAGAAGTGTTGAACACCTACGATGGGGGCAAGCTCCATAAGATCCTGGGAATCTACGGAGAGATTAAAAATGCAAAAACTTTGGCACAAGCTATCGTATCGGAACGTACCTCGGCACCATTTGAGACTACGGAAGGGTTTACTGCTTTTCTCAAAAAATATGCGCCAAGAGGCAAAGATTTTAAGTACTACGCTCAGGTATTTCAGGCATTACGAATCGAAGTAAATGATGAACTCACCGCTTTAGAAGAAATGTTGATGAATGCTTTGGACGTGTTAAAACCAGAAGGAAGATTCGTTGTGATGAGTTATCACAGCTTAGAAGATCGGTTGGTGAAGAATCTGATGATCAAAGGGAAGTTTCATGGAGAAGTGGAAAAGGACTTTTACGGAAACCTTATCAGGCCTCTTGAGCCATTAACGCGGGGAGCGGTAATCGCAGATGAGGCAGAAGTAGCCGCCAATCCTCGATCACGAAGTGCAAAACTCAGAATAGCTAAACGAACTGGGCAATGAGCCAAAATACATTCAGAAAGAAACTAAACGCAGGAACCTCTTCAAAAATCGGAAATCGGAAATCGATCTTCGCTTGGATTGAGGAGAAACTGGATGTGACTGGAATTCTGGGTGAGGGAGTACCAGTACAATTAGTGCCTCCTATCGGGTTTGTAGCCCTATTGGCATTGATCTATATTGGGGGAAATCATCGGGCAGAGAGTATGGTTCGCAAAATTGAAAAAGCGCAGCAAGAACTAGAAGACCTTCGAGCAGACGTGACAACCCTGGAAGCAGAATATATGCTTAGTAGCATGCAGTCAGAAGTGGCGAAGCGTGTAGCTGCCCAAGGATTAGAGGAATTGAATCAACCGCCTATCAAAATAGAAGTTATCAAGTGAACGTAAAGCAGTCCATATTAATCCGGGTAAGGGTGATCTTCATCCTAATCGCTCTAGCAGCGGCAGCAATACCGTATCAAATCGGGAAGTTGCAGTTTCAGGAAGGGGATCATTGGCGTAAAAAAGCTGAAACGATTAACTTCCAATACCGTGAAGTTCCTGCAACCCGAGGGAATATATACGCCGGAGACGGAAGTCTTTTGGCGACTAGCCTACCTTTCTACCGAGTAGCAATCGATCCAACTATGGCGAAGGACAATCTCTTCAATAAAAGTTTGGACTCTTTAACGGGCAAGTTATCCGCTTTTTATAAAGACAAGTCTACCTCGTCCTACAAGCGAAAGATCAAAGATGCTCGCTTAGATAATAAGCGTTATTTGGTTCTTAACAGAAAGCAGATCGGTTATCAAGAAATGCAGGAAATGGCTAAATGGCCACTTTTTAGAGAAGGCAGACTTGGTGGTGGAGTTATTTTTGAAAAAGTAGAGAAACGCTACCAGCCATTCAAATCACTAGCACGGCGTACCATAGGATTCACTAATGAAGATGAGTACGGTGCAGGAATTGAATATAGCTTTAACTCCCAACTCAAAGGCAAAGATGGCAGAGCACTTTTCCAACGATTGTCTGGTGGAAGTAGGAAGCCTGTTTTCGATGCAGAGTATGTCAAGCCGGAAAATGGATTTGATGTACACACTACGCTTGATGTAAATATTCAAGATGTAGCTGAGACGGCCTTACTTGATCGGTTGATTGAACGGAAAGCTGAATTCGGATCCGTGATCGTGATGGAAGTAGGGACTGGGCAAATTAAAGCAATCTCAAATCTTCAACGAAATAAGAACGGGAAAGGCTATGGTGAGAATTATAAT
>JBDNIP010000322.1:0-2426 GCA_041688245.1 Algoriphagus sp. | reverse complement strand
TGATCCCGAGCAGCTTATGGATGTGATCCAGCGCGAGCTCAGATCGATCCCGACGATTTACTTTGATTTTGACAAGAGTTTGCTCAGGTCAGCAGACAAGCTGGAGTTGGAAAGAACAGCAGTGATGCTGAACAGCATGCCCAACCTGATGCTTTTCATTGGCGGTCACACTGACCAAAGAGGGGAAAATGATTACAACGAGAAGCTTTCTGAGCGGCGCAGTGCAGTGGTGATGGAGTACTTGAAGAAGCGTGGTATAGAAGCAAACAGACTGGAATATGAGTGGTTTGGAGAAACCCGGCCCGTCCATGATTGCAATGTGGTGACTTGTTCCGATGCGATGCATCAGTTGAACCGGAGAACCGAGCTGAAACTGGGCAAGATTACCTTTGGCTACACCGGAAGAAAAAAGAAAGTGGATACCATGGAGGAGTAATTCTTCCTGCGTTTATCCGACACATCAAAACAGGGAACCACGAGATTGGCTCCCTGTTTTGGTTGTATCCAGCGGAATAGAGTTTAGAGAAAACTATTTTCTTCCGGCCGTTTCTGCCTTTTCTGATTAGTAGTTGACAAAGGAATCTGATTAATCAAAAGTTTTCGAACTGTCGGCTATCAATGAATTAAGTTCTTCCAATTCTTTTTCGGTCAAATCCCGCCATTTCCCAACTGGTTGGTCTAAATGAATATTCATGATCCGAATCCGCTTGAGCTGCACTACTTTGAATCCCAAATAATCACACATTCGTCGGATTTGACGATTCAGGCCTTGAGTAAGGACTATCCGAAACTTAAATTTGCTGATTCGCTCCACTTGGCAGGGATCTGTAAGCGTATCTAAAATTGGGATTCCTGTACCCATTCTTTTGACAAATTCATCATTTACCGGGCGATCGACCGTGACGATATATTCCTTCTCATGGTTATTTTTAGCCCGAAGGATCTTATTGACGATGTCGCCCTCGCTGGTAAGAAAAATCAATCCTTCACTGTCTTTATCCAATCTTCCAATCGGAAAAATCCGCTGAGGATGCCCGATGTAATCAATAATATTATCCTTTTCACCTTTGATATCCGTAGTGGACACAATCCCTACCGGTTTATTGAAAGCAATATAGGTATGATTTCGGATGGGCTTCCCTACGTTTTTACCATCCACAGCCACTTGATCAGTAGGACTGACTTTAGTGCCTAGCTCAGGGACTTTTCCGTTCAACGTGATTCGTCCTTGTTCTAACAGCCTATCAGCTTCTCTTCGAGAGCAAAAACCCACCTCGCTTAAATACTTATTGATTCGGATGTATCCTTCTTGGTCCACTTTTTGGCTATTAATCTTGCAAGTTAAGGTTTGGAGTGAATTCTCTTTTTCAAAAGGAAAAGAAAAAAGTTTCGATGGAATCACTGGAGCTTCGAAATATTATCTAGTGTGATCGTATGCAATTATGCAACTAACCTAATTTCTTTGCTCAATGTTCAGGAATACCCGCCCACAGCGAGGCGGGCCTGCCTCGCTGTGGCGGGCCGATAACGTCCCGAAAGCTATCGGAAAATGTATCAGTAATGCTAGTGTGTACCATATAGTAAGCTGCTTTTTGATTTTTACTGGTGCAATTGCGGATATACATAATAGCATATTAAAAAAAAGAGCTGATTGCCAAGTTTAGGCGATCAGCTCCAGAGTTTATTAGTGGTTAATAGGGATTTCATTCTCCGGATGGTCTAACTACTAAGGGATTCTTAGCAATCAGTTTTTTTGGTTCTCCGGGTAATGATATGGAGGCTAATAAATCTAGCGATTCAGTTTTTTTGGTGTTGAAAGCAACAAGATTTGCTCCCAAAATTGGTTCGGAAGGAGGGATTTTCTCCCTCAGCCAATCTTCCTGTTTCCCATTTTTCCAAAATCTAAAACAAAGGTGTGGGCCAGTTGCGAGTCCAGTGCTACCTACGTATCCAATTATCTGCCCTTGCTTAATTCTCTGGCCTGACTTTAATCCTTTTGCGATTTTAGACATGTGAAGATATTGGGTAGTATAGGTGCCATTATGTTTGATTTTTACATAATTACCATTTGCCGAACTGTACTTAGCATCAGTTACTACTCCGTCTCCTACTGATCTGATTTCAGTGCCTGTAGCAGCGGCATAGTCTGTGCCTAAGTGTGCTTTGTACCGCTTTTGCACCGGGTGAAATCTTTTGAGATTGTAACGAGAACTAATTCGGGTGTATTTGAGTGGGTCTCTGAGAAAAGCTTTTTTGAGGGAGTTTCCTTCTTGGTCGAAGAAGTTCATTTCTCCATTTTGTTCAAAGGGAATCGCATGAAATTGTTCTCCCTTGTGCTCAAAATAGGCAAGCTTGATAGCTGAAACGCTGACTATTACCCCATCAATTAATTTTTCTTCGTAGACAACTTTGAATTTATCGCCTTT
>JBDNIP010000034.1:0-11455 GCA_041688245.1 Algoriphagus sp. | reverse complement strand
TGTTGAGTAATCCCTTAATAAGTGAAATCACCAAGTATTTATCCTCTTTTGGTTATGTGCTTTATTCCTTTAATAATTTGAATTCAATATTTGTTGATCCCAAGTTTTTGAATAGATAATGACAAAATCAGTAATTAGTGTTTATGATCTTTCTAAACGTTATCGATTAGGTTTAAAAGAAAAACAAGCGAAAACCTTGATAGGTCAGGTAGTTAATCTGATTACGTCTCCTTGGCAAACTTTAAAGCGAATTCGTGAGATGAGTAAGTTCGGTGTTGAAGATGAATCTGTTTTCTGGGCTCTTAAGGATATCAATTTTGAAGTTCAAAAAGGTGAAGTATTCGGAATTATAGGTAAAAACGGTGCAGGCAAATCTACACTACTTAAAATCCTTTCACAGATCACTGATCCTACTTCAGGTAAAATTGAAATCCATGGACGGGTAGCTTCATTATTAGAAGTCGGTACAGGATTTCACCCCGAGCTATCTGGCCGAGAGAATATTTATATGAATGGAACTATACTTGGGATGACTAAGAGAGAGATAGATTTAAAATTAGACGAGATTATTGATTTCTCAGGAGTAGAGAAGTTTATCGATACTCCCGTCAAATTTTATTCCTCCGGAATGAAGGTTCGTTTGGGATTTTCAGTGGCTGCGTATCTAGAACCGGAGATTTTGATTATCGATGAAGTATTGGCTGTTGGTGATTATGAATTTCAAAAGAAGTGTCTAGGAAAAATGGATAATATTAGTAAAAATGATGGAAGAACTGTTTTGTTTGTAAGTCATAATATGGAAGCTATCTCAACTTTGTGCGATAAAGTACTTTTGTTGAAAAACGGTGAGGTTTTCAGCTATGGCTCTGTGAAAAATATTCTTAATTCTTACTTAGGACTTGAGAGTAATAACGGTCATTTATATACGGATCATGAATTTAGAGATAAACCTTATTTAAAAAGAATTGAAATATGTTGTTCAGAATCAGATGGCCACCATAATTTTGGTAAGCCACTCAGAATAGATTTTGAAATTTTTTCAAATGTATCTGTTCTGAATGCAGCACTTTCATTTCAACTAATTGATGAGAAAAATAGAGCTATCGTTCATTGCTGGATATTTCAATCTGATTTGAAGTTCTGCCACAAGCCTGGACTTTTTAAAGTTTCGTGTTTGATGGAATCGCCTCTTCTATACATGGGAAAGTATTCTTTGACTGCTCATTTCGGTGAAGGTAAAGGTGGAGAAAAATATCAAACAATAGAGCATGCTTGCTGGCTTGAAGTTAATATGTATGGAATCTATAGAGAATTTGATTGGATACCATATTCATGTACTTATTTAGAAAAATTTGATTGGGATGTTAAAGAAGATATTTAGGAAAATTAAGCAGATAAGTTTAGAATCTTCGATCAGTAATGATTTTGCAGATTTTTCTCAGGATGAGATAGATATTATTAAGTATGTATCAAAATTCACAATGACATCCCAAGAAAGGTTGGTTACTCTTATTAGGTCTGTTCACTATTTAGAGGAGAATGGTATAGATGGTGACTTTGTAGAATGTGGTGTTTGGAAAGGAGGTAGCATAATGGCTATGATTAAAGTTTTACAATCTCTAAAAGTTGAAGAGAGGGTGGTGTGGTTGTTTGATACTTTTCAGGGAATGACGGAACCAAAGGATGTTGATTCAAAATATGACGATACAAAAGCAGATATACTACTAAACAATGACCCATTAAGAAAGTCAACAATATGGGCTGTAAGTGGTATGAATGAAGTTAAATCCAACATTTTATCATTAGGCTATCCTATAAATAAACTAAAATTTGTTGAAGGCCGTGTCGAAGAAACCCTAATGGATAATGAAATTGATAAAATAGCGCTTCTAAGATTGGATACTGACTGGTACGAATCAACAAAAATTGAGCTCGAGATGCTATTTCCAAAATTAGTTAAAGGAGGGATTTTAATAATTGATGACTATGGTCATTGGAAAGGGTGTAAGCAGGCTGTTGATGAATATTTTGGGAAGTTGGATTATCAAATCTTTCTCAATAGGATAGATTATACGGGTAGGATTTTTGTAAAATATTGGTCATGATAGAGTTTAATCCCGATAAAATCACTTTTGATAATATTGATAGGTTTTATATCAAGGGTTCAATATTTAGATTTATTGATTCTAAAAAGAGTCTCCTAAAAGGAACATTCCTTGATGTTGGTTGTGGTGAAAAGCCTTATCATTCTGTAATTTTATCGAATTCAGAAGTTACTTCTTACGCGGGAATAGATCTCATAGGGGGCTATGAATACAAGCCCGGAGTCAAGCCTGATTATTTTTGGGATGGCATCACTTTTCCTTTTGATGAATCAGTATATGAGTCAGCTATGGCGACCGAGGTATTGGAGCATTGTCCGGATCCTTTGGTTACTTTAACGGAAATATTTAGGATTCTAAAAAAAGACTCGCCTTTGTTATTGACTGTTCCTTTTATATGGCCTACCCATGAGACCCCTTATGATTTCTACCGATACACGCCTTTTGGTCTAAGGTATTTACTGACTAAAGCCGGCTTTGAAGATATTGAAGTGACATGTCTTGGAGGTTGGGATGCCTCTTTAGCACAAGTACTTGGGCTATGGTTGAAGCGTAGAAAAATGAGTAAATCAAACCAGAAACGACTTTTCTTTATACTAAAGCCAGTAATTCAATATTTATTAAAGAAGGACAGGATTTTGGATGAATCAAGTGAACAAAACTTAATTACTAGCATAGGGGTAGTGGCATGGAAAAAATAAAAATCTGTTTTACTTCCACTGATCTAAATGCATATTCCGAAACCTTCATTCGAAATCTCAAAAATGGGCTTGATGCTAACATCTTTCATTGCTATGGAGATATGTTTCCTTATCTATCGGAAGATAAAAAGCTTCAAAGCTATAAAACTCCGCCTTTAATTGATCTGATCAAACATCGGTTCGGTTTAATCAAAAGACCTTTAAAAGAGTATTATCTCCAGCGTTATATTAAAGCTCAAAAGATAAATCTGATTTTCGCAAACTATGGACCTACTGGTGCTGCTTTGGCGCCGATGGCAGAAGAGCTTGATATCCCACTTATTGTTCATTTTCATGGGTATGATGCTTCTATTTATGAAGTACTGAATAAGTATTATGCTGCTTACCAACGAATGTTTTCCATTGCCAAAGCAATTATTGTAGTTTCAGATGAAATGAAAAATGATTTAGTGGCTTTAGGGGCACCAGACGAAAAGCTTTTCAAAATAACTTATTCACCTAATCCCTTATTCTTTAATATTAATCCAGATTATCAGAGTAATCAGATATTAGCAATTGGAAGGTTTGTAGAGAAGAAAGCTCCTCATTTGACTTTATTAGCTTTTCAAAAAGCGAGAGAAAGCTGTCCAAAACTCCAATTAAAATTTATTGGAGATGGGGATTTACTTACTGTTTGCCAAGATCTGTGCATGTCTTTAGAAATAAAAGATGTCGGTTTTGCGGGGGTTTTGTCACCTGAAGAAATTGCAGAAGAAATGAGTAAGTCATTCTGCTTTATCCAGCACACTAAGCAAGCTGCAAATGGAGATAAGGAAGGTACGCCCGTTGCAATCTTAGAAGCCATTGCCGCCGGACTTCCAGTGGTAAGCACATTGCATGCAGGGATTCCAGAACTGGTTATGAATGGCATTAATGGCTTTTTGGTAGATGAGAATGATGTGTATGGTATGTCTGATAGATTGGTTCAATTCGCAAAAAATCGAGCCAAATCTGAAGAATTTGGAAAAAGAGGGAAGGAATTTATTTCCAAAAACTACAATCCTACCGTATATCAAGAGAGCTTAAATGAACTTATAAATTACTGTTTGCCAATTGACTAGTTTGATTTCGATTTTGATTCCGAATTTTAATAAAGCTCCGTATCTCCGGGAGTGTTTAGATTCTGTTTTGGCACAGACTTATTCTGATTGGGAATGTATCGTGGTAGATGATCACAGTATAGATGATTCCTGGGAGATATTGCAGGAGTACGCACAAAAGGATACTCGATTCAAAATCTTTATCCGCCCTGAGAAGCTAGCTAAGGGAGGTAATACCTGTAGAAACTTTGGTTTAACTGTATCTGGAGAATCATATTGTATTTTTCTTGATTCGGATGATGTATTGACGGACTTCTGTCTAAAACAGAGGTTGGAGACTATTGATAATTTTCCCGAGAATGATTTTTGGGTTTTTAAGTCATTATTGTTTGATCAAAATCCCTCTGATGCAGTGAATCTTTGGAATATCGAAACTGAGGAGTCTGATTTGATTCGGTTCTTAAGAATGGATGCGCTTTGGCAAACTACTGGTCCCATATATAAGAAGTCATTTGTAGAAAGTTTAGGTGGATTTAATGAATCCTTGGCATTCTGGCAAGATTATGATCTTCATTTGAGAGCTATAATTTCCGGAGGTAAATATTTAAAATTATTCAATCTTCCACCAGATGTCTATATACGGGAAGGAGATAAAAGGTCTCTCAGTAGATCAACCCCTTTTACATCTGATAAAGAAATATTAAATAAAAGAATAGATTTTTTTAAAAATATTGAGGTGTATTCTTTTCAATGCGGTAACAAATTCAATGAAAAAGAATCATTCTCTAGATGCTCAACTTTATTCTATTTTATAGCTCAATACTGGATAAAACATGGTGATTTTGAACTTTTTAAAATAGGGTGTAAGGCTATGAGTGAAAATATTTTCTTTAGTGAGGTTTCAATTTCTTTCTACATTGTACATGTAGCATTAATCAAATCAACTTTGAAATACCCATTCATTCAAATAGTTAAAGATGGATTTGAAAAGATATTCTCAACACAATTATTAGATTATTATTCATTGGATAAATCATTGCTAGGGAGAATCTCTTACACTACTCAAGCAAGTTTTTAAAATCAACTTCATGTGTTCTCTAATTTTCACTCTCTGCTCCAATAATTATCTTGCTCAAGCCTATACCTTAGCGCAATCTGTAAAAAACATTAATCCTGAGATTCATTTTGTGATTGGATTAGTGGATCTATCTAATCCTAAAGTTGATTATCAAAAACATTCCTCGATAGAGGTCATCCCTTGTTTTGATTTGGATTTTCCCGAATTTGAAGGAATGCTTGCTCGGTATAATGTGATTGAGTTTAATACCGCAGTTAAGCCTTTTTACTTTGAATTCTTATTTGGAAGAGATTCTGACCTAGATCGTATCTATTATGTGGATCCAGATATTTTCTTTTACAAAGGATTTGATCAACTAGATCAGATTTTAGAAACAAACAAGATTGTGCTAACTCCCATGATTACAGATCCAGGAAAGGATAGCCAATTTGATGAGTTGGTTTCACTACGACATGGAATGTTTAATTTGGGTTTTATTGGATTAAAACGTTCCGAAGAATCTTTTCGATTTATTAGTTGGTGGAAGCAGAGGTTAGAGAAATATTGCCTGATTGATAAACCACGGGGAATTTTTGTAGATCAGAAATGGATTGATTTAGCCCCGTTATTTTTTGAGGGGATCTATGTATTGAAGCATAAGGGGTACAATATGGCTTGGTGGAATTTTAACGATCGCAAATTATTTGAGCAGAATGGTGACTATTATGTCAATTCAGAAAAGTATCCTTTGGTATTCTTTCATTTTAGTGGGTTTAAGCCAAGATCTAACTCTATTACAGGTAGATCTGGGGAGAGTAGATTTGGGTATGCTGCACTACCGGAGTTACGGATTTTGGGGCAAAAATATGAAGCAGAATTACTCAAAAATGGATATAACTTTTTAAGCACTATCCAACCTTCTCTAAAATTTTTTACTCCAAAAACCACATTTAAATCAACATTAAAACGTAATCTTAAACGGGTTTTAAGGTTTGTCTCCTGATTGGCTTTGGTAGGAGTTTCAATAGTAATTTGTACCCATAATGGGGCTGCTAGGCTGGAAAAGACCTTGAACCATTTATTGGCATTGAATTCGAGATTTCCTTGGGAGTTAATTCTGGTGGACAATGCTTCTACTGATGGAACAGGAGATTGGGTGACGAACTGGCTAAAGTCTCAAGCGATCAAAATCAGCTTTCAAATTATTGAGGAGAAAAAGCCGGGATTGAATCATGCCCGAATTGCCGGATACCAAAATTCCAACTTCGATTTTATTCTATTTTGTGATGATGACAATTGGCTTTCTCCGGACTTTGTAGAAGTAGGATCAACTATTTTATCAAGTAATTCAAAAATTGGAGTTTTGGGATCTTTGGGTCAAGCTGTTTTTGAAGCACAAGAATCGGATTGGTTTAGTCAGTTTTCCCATAGTTACGCGGTAGGGTCTTTGGGGAAAATATCGGGCAAACAAAACTTTGGTTCTTATCACTATGGAGCAGCTTGTTTTTTCAGAAAAGAAGCTTTGGCCAGACTATTATCTCTAGGGTATCAGAGTTTGTTAGCTGATCGCACTGGTAAAAGTTTAAGTTCGGGAGGAGACGTAGAACTTTGTCTAGCGGTTCAATTGCTGGGGTACGAACTCCATTACGATGACCGATTAAAATTTTATCATTTTATCGAACCTCACCGATTGGAGTGGAGCTATTATTTGAAATTGAAAGCGGGCATTTCCCAATCGTTTCCCTTGCTGGAAAGCTATAAAATTCATGAATTTGAAGATCTAAAATCATTTAAAAATCATTTGAATACTCTATTTATCAATGTAGTTAAAGGGGTAGTTAAGTCAGGTTTGGGGAAGTTTTCTTCGTCGTCGAGATCACGAGAAGTGGCCTTTACTACAACAAAAACTAAACTAGGTTCATTCTTTCGTAATTACAAAAAGACATTGGGAGCCTATGCTACCAATAAGAAAATGTTTAATGCCTAGCTTCTCAATCATCATTCCCACCTTTAATCGTGGAAATATTGTGTTGAGGGCGATACAATCTATCTTAGCCCAAACGTCAAATGATTGGGAGTTAATTTTGGTAGATGATGGAAGTACGGATGATACATTACAAATTGTCTCACCATATATTGAGAAATCCAAGATTACTTATTTCTTTCAGGAGAATGCCGGTGTAAGTCAGGCGAGGAACTTAGGAGTAGAAAAATCAACTGGTGAATGGTTGATTGTTCTGGATTCAGATGATGAACTGACCAACAATGCGTTAAGATTTTTTGACGAGCAGATTCAAAAGAATAATTCTATAGACTTATTTGTAGCTGGGAGGGAAAGACAAACAAATGAGGGAAGTGAAACCCGAATTCCTAAAAATGGTATAGCCAGTGCTATGCTTGCAGGTACTTTTTGCCTGAGTAAAAGTATTTTTCAAAAAGTAGGTGGATATGATCCGAGATTTACTTTTGGTGAGAATACCGAATTATTCCATAGAATTAGTGAATTAACCATTACTAGATATTTTATTCCAGAAATATCCTTGATTTATTATAATACTTCTTCCGGAGGAAGTAAAAACACGGAGAATATTATTGATTCCACTTCTCTTTTTTTGTCGAAGCATCATCACTCTATGAGCGCTCATCTAAGATATCAGTATCATCAGATTGTGGCTGTTAATCTATTACGTTTCCAGCGATTCGAGCAAGCAAGAGAACATCTTTGGAAAGCCTATTTCTTAAAGCCTATTAATTTGAAAATTTTCGGAAGACTTGTTTTGAGTTATTTTCCTATTATTTCAAAAAAAATCTACAGACGATAAATCGAAGTATGATATGTCTAGGAGGTTTTATCATCACACATTATCGACCTAAGATTTTATTGGAGACAATACAGATTTTATTTAAGCAAACGCAACCTCTTGAGCTGTTTTGGATCATTGACAACTCGGATAATCTGGAAACGGATCATGCTATTGCTAGTCTGTTGGATCTTCGTCTCAACTACCATCAAATGGGCTATAATGCTGGGCCGGCAGGTGCAGCAATGCAAGGCTTAAAATTATGTGCAGACTCGGGCTTGGATTGGATCTATTGGGGAGATGATAATGATCCTCCGCAGCATACAGATACCTTTGAGAAGTTACTTTCCATCAAAGATGATAATCCTTATTGTGGAATCTTAGGAGCTGTTGGGTATTTCTTCGATCATAAGAAAGGCGAATTCAAGCGAATTCAAAGTAAATTATTAGAACGAAAAACCAGTGTGGAAGTCGAAGTGATCGCAGGAGGAATGAGTATGCTGGTTCACCGAGATGTGGTCAGTGCAGGTATCTTTCCCGATCCAGATCTTTTCTTCGGCTTTGAGGAATTGGACTTTTGTCTGAAAGCCAAGCGTAGAGGTTTTACCATGTTAGTGCATTGTGAGCTTTTTTTAGCACTCAGAAAGAAGCACAATCGAACTGATTTCGAGCGCCCGATCTACAAAAAAAAATCAAATTCGGTCAGAGAATACTATAGCCTACGAAATCTACTTTATATTTCCAACGAGCTTACCCTAGATGTCATGAAGAAGCGATTGATTCGAAAATGGATTGGAAAATCCTTTTATGGATTTCGCTATGGTCTAGGGTATGGATTTAAAAATTTCAGAATGATCTGGCTGGCTTTTTATCATTATAGGCTCGGTGTGAAAGGAAAAACCATAGACCTCTAGCGGTATCGATTATTGAAGACTTTTTTTTCTATAGTAGTTCCTGTATACAATCGTGCACAGCTGGTTCCTAAAGCTATTGCTAGCGTATTGAGTCAATCTCTTTCGCACTTCGAATTGATACTAGTGGATGATGAATCGACGGATAATACGGTGCAAGTAATCAATACGATCGATGATCCACGAATCAAATTGATTTCCTTAACTGAAAACGGAGGCAATGCCAAAGCTCGAAATGTGGGTTGGAAAGCATCAAAAGGAGAGTGGATCGTTTACTTGGATAGCGATGATTGGTTTGAGCCCGATTATTTGGAGAATCTTTCCAACAACATATCAGAATATCCAAAGGCTGATTTCTTTTGGACAGGAGTTCGCTTCGTAAATCAAAACGGAAAAACGATAAAAGAAGAGCTCTGGTCACCCAAAGAAATCTTACCCAGTTCTACTTTTTTTGATGAATTAAGAATAGGTACGAATTGCGGGGTAGCTTTTAAAAGAGATTTATTAGAACAATTCAACGGTTTTAACGAAGACTTTAAAGCATCTGTGGATCGAGAATTTTTTCTCCGAATTTCTGCAAAAAAGAAAGGCCTCTTGATAGGCAAAGTTTTAGTAAACTGTTTGTTGGGTTCGCACGAATCTGTAAGAAAAAATTATCAATCACAATTTAGCGCTTATTCAAATTTGGTTCAAATATATAGCAAGGAGATAGAAGCTACTGATTCCAGGAAAAAATGGTGGTATCATAAGTCTATGTGGTTAGCCTTGTATTGTAGTGATTTTCCTCAGGCAAAGTATTTTTTGAAACTGACTGGATACTCCTTGAAGTCTATTTTCTTGTTCTCCATATTTTCGGTTTTTCCACTCAAAGTAGCAAAAGAGCTACATAAAAAATTAGCCTAAGTCTAAATGAATTGGATCAAGAAAAACGTAAAAGACTACCTCGATAATGCTTTAATCAAGAATGAATTGCTTAATCTGATACTTTCGAATCCAACTGAGATTGATACGATGATCTTGGATAGATCACCTGGAGGCTGGTCGATAGATCGGGCTGTATCGGAAGCATTGATGAAGTTGGTGTTCGATTTGAAGATTCGCAATGTGGTGGAAATAGGTGCTGGATATTCTTCTATAGTATTTCATTATGCGATACCCAAGCGAAATGCTGATTACTCGGTTTTTTCAATTGAAGAAAATGTGGATTGGTTCAAAATCCCAACAGAATTGAAGGAATACGTTTCTGGAGATAAGATGGATTTTCATGTTGGGAAAATTCATTTTATGTTAAGTTTTTTCGGAATTCATGCAAGCTATAGAATACCTAAGCGAAATAATTTGAAGCAAGGAATTGAATTGGTTTTTGTAGATGGGCCACAATATTATTATGGACGAGAAGGCGGATTAGATGACATCTATGACAAATTGAAAGTAGGCTGTCTGATAATCATGGATGATGCAGAGCGATACACCGAGCTTTGCGTCATCTATAAATGGCTAAAAGTGTACAAGGGTCTGGAGCTTATCTACCTCAATAAGAAATTTGGTGATAAAGGCTTTGCCATATTGAGAGTAGCTAAACCAATAACAAGGCAATTTTCCATAGATGCTTTTAGTTTGGGTATAATGCAGGGTATCCGACGGCTCATAAATTATAAAACGATAAATGAGAAGCAAGAAGCTCTAAAATCATATACCGCTAGTTGAAACTCCTTTTCACCCAAGACGCCCTAGTCAATGCAGGAGCGGAGCGCAGTCATTTGGAGATTTTGTCTCGATTTTCTGAGCAGACGGAAGTAAGTTTGGCTTATTTCTACCCCAAGCATGAGCTGAAAAAAGAATATGAAAAAGCCGGAATCCGACTTATTTTTTTGGATATCCCTGAGTCCTATCATTTCCCGCTTGCGGTATCTCGCTTGGTTAAGCTGATCAAAGCTGAAAAGCCAGATCTGCTAGTTTCCTGTCTCTGGCGAGCCGATCAGATCACCCGGATTGCTTCTTGGATTACTGATGTGCCACTGGTTGGCACCTTGGTAAATGATAGTTATTCACCTTTGGCCTGGAAAGACAAAAAGGGACTGAAATATAAAATTGTCCATTGGCTGGATCGATGGACAGCGAGTATCCCCATTCATTGGATTGCGAATGCACAGGCGCTGGCGGATTCGCATGTGAAGACTTTAGGATTGGATGCTTCGAAGATTTCGTTGGTGTATCGGGGGAGGGAGGTACCGGAAGAATTTTGGGAGAATGAGAGATTAGCGAATCAGAGAATAGCGAATAAGATAAAGTTGAATGAAGATAAACTTCGCGAGATAAGCCTTCGGCGAGATAGGCTTTTGGCAGAAGATATTCAAGAGCAGGAGAATGGCTATAAGTTTATTTCCTACGGGCGATTATTGGAGCGGAAGGGCTTTCAGGATGCGATTTGTGCTTTTGCTATAGTTGTTCGGAAGTATCCTCACTGTACGCTCACTATTTATGGAGAAGGTTCATACCGAACTCAATTGGAAGCTTTAATTCATGATTTGAATCTCAGGGAGCAGCTGACCCTGCCCGGTCCGGCCTCGAACCCCACTGTCTTACTTACCACTGCGGACTGTTTCCTCTTCCCCAGTTGGTACGAAGGTTTTTCAGGAGCCTTGGTAGAAGCGATGATGGCCGGGATTCCCATTATTGCTTCAGATATTCCGATGAATCTGGAAGCTGTAGACAGTGAACAATCTGCCTCAATTTTTAAAGTTAAATCGATTGACTCTTTGTCTGAAAAGATGGCCTTGGCAATTGAAAATCCCAAGCTCATG
>JBDNIP010000321.1:0-9308 GCA_041688245.1 Algoriphagus sp. | reverse complement strand
TTCAAAAACCTTGTTGGAATCACTCTTGGTACTGGTGTCGGTGGTGGTATTGTAATCAATGGACACATCTACAGCGGGGTAAACTCGGCAGCAGGAGAATGGTGTGGTGCACCCTATTTGGATTATGATTTTGAGCACTACTGCAGCGGTAAGTTTTTTGTCAACTATTACAATTCAAAACCAAAGGCTCTGGCCAAATTAGCGCTGGCTGGTGATGAAAATGCACTAAAAGCATTTGAAGAATTCGGACATCATTTAGGGGAATTGATCAAGCATATATTGTATGCATTGGCCCCAGAAGCTATTGTACTTGGCGGATCAATTCGAAAGACTTTCCCCCTATTTAAAAACTCCCTTTACGAGACGCTTTCAACTTTTGGCTATGCCACCGTGTTGGATCGATTGGAAATATTACTTTCTGAATTAGATGAGACTGCTATTCACGGCGCAGTCGCTTTGGTAGAACTAGAACCAGAAACAGTCAATAATTAATTTATTAAGTTGGTTTAGTTTTCGTGAAATGCGACTCAATTTTGGGTCGCTTTTTTTTTGAAATCCTATCAACCGCCTAGTTTGGTGTAATATCACATACACTTCGGCTGCAAAGGGGCTAATCTTTTTTACCGCAAAGGGAAGGAAGGTTTCACAAAGGAAGAAAGGATTTAGAAATAGCATCAGCGATGCATTTTGATTGTAGAATCAAAATTTTGGTATGTCCAGGTTTTGGCCGAATAGATGCCAATCGAGAAAATAAGGGTTCGCCAAAACGGTTGGGTTTTCAAATTTCCAGCGATAAGATTCACCATGTAATACAAAAATTTTCTTACCCCATCAATAGAATTTGTTTTTCCCGAAAACAGCTTTTTCTTTACCTTGAATTCAAAATATATTTCAATGCCCAATCATCTTCTAAAAGTTGCCCTCGCTCAAATCTCACCTGTTTGGCTGGATAAGACAAAAACCCTTCAAAAAGTAGCTTTATCCATTGAGGAAGCAGCCTCCAAGGGCTGTGAATTGATCATTTTTGGAGAAGGGCTAATCCCGGGTTATCCTTGGTGGCTCTCGATTACTCATGCCTCGGATTGGGATAATAAAATCCAAAAACAAATCCATGCACACTACCTACGAAATGCCGTCAGTATAGAATCCGGCGATTTGAAAACTAGCTGTGAATTAGCAAAAAAGTATCAAATCGCCATCTACCTCGGCATTATCGAGCGACCGATCGATCGAGGTGGACATAGTATATATTGCTCGCTTGTCTACATCGATGCTTCAGGTGAAATCAAATCCGTACACCGTAAACTTCAGCCTACCTACGATGAGCGCTTGACTTGGGCCCCCGGAGATGGAAATGGATTACAAGTACATGCACTCAAAGAATTTACCATTGGCGGACTGAACTGCTGGGAAAACTGGATGCCACTTGCTCGAACAGCACTCTATGGCTTGGGTGAAAATCTTCATGTCGCAGTATGGCCTGGAGCGGTACGAAATACCGAAAATATCACCCGCATGATTGCTCAGGAAAGTCGATCCTTTGTGATTTCTGTTTCCAGTCTGATGCGAAAAAGTGATTTCCCCGCTGATACGCCTCATTTGGATGTGATTCTCAACGATTGTCCCGAAACTCTAGGAAATGGCGGCAGCTGCATCGCAGGACCAGACGGCAATTGGATTCTTGCACCTGTTGCGGACAAGGAAGGCCTTTTGATCGAAACTCTGGATTTCAATCGAGTCTTAGAAGAGCGCCAAAACTTTGATGCCATAGGTCATTATTCCAGACCAGATGTGCTCCAACTGAACGTCAATCGGGAACGTCAGGGAAGTGTCAAGTATGAAGGCTGAAGGCTGAAATAAAAAGTGAGAAATCTGAAATCTGAAATTAGCAGAATGGGAAAATTGGAGGATTAAAAGATGGGAAAATTTGAAGATTAGAAAATTAAGATCAAGAAAATTGATTGTTGTGAATGGATTGTACGCGACTACCCATTCTCTCATTCTCAATTCTCGCAATCTCCTAATCCCCATTCTCTTATTCCCCTAATCTCCATTCTCTAACATCTATTTGATAGCCAGAAATCCGACATCGCACATCCGAAATCTTATATCAAATATCCCCTAAGCTCCCCTCCCAGTCGGTAACAGCGGAATATCTGTCAGATCCTGAATTTTGATCGGCTTTCCTGTTTCGATACTGTTCCGAGCAGCGATCCCAACTAAAATTGACATGGCACCATCGCGGCTTCCTGCAGACTGGCGATATGGATCTGCCATGGTAGGATCTTTGAAGAGTTTATCCTTTAATCGGGTATCTCCCCCACCATGTCCACCGCCGCCGGAAGGAATCACGATGATTTCCCGCTTCCCAAAATTTTTGGTTAAGTGGATTTCGTCTTCATCTTTTTCATCCCAAGGCTGTTTCTCTTTGATCCAAGCCTCAAGTCTTCCTTCGGTACCATTGAAAGCAATCCGATAGCCTTCGTATGGGGAGTAAGTAGTCAATGAATAACTGACCTGAACGTCATTTTTATACTTGATTTGAACTGCCATTTTATCATAACTAGTGATGTCCTCGCGGAACACACATCCATCGCGGTGATAGCCATCGTATTGTTCATTTTCCACATACAATTTCATCAAGTGATCGCTTTTGGTAATATCCCAATGGAAATCACATTTCTCTGCGTGCACACATCCTCTGCAAGTGGTGCCTCGGAATGGGCCGTTTTTGCCATAAAATTCCAATTGACCATAAGCAAAAACCTCCGCTGGATCTGAATTGATCCACCAGTTCAACAAGTCAAAGTGATGTGTGGATTTATGGACTAGAAGTGTCCCTCCTTTTTCCTTGTATCCATGCCATCTCCGGAAATAATCTGCTCCGTGAGAAGTATCCAGATACCAGTGAAAATCCACTGAAGTCAATGTGCCGATTTCACCGGCTCGGAGCAATTCATAGAGCTTTTGACGGTGTGGAGAATAGCGATAGTTGAACGTAACGATCAATCGCTTCCCAGACTTTCGCTCGGCATCCAAGATCGCCTGGCATTTGAATTCGTCTGTGGTCATTGGCTTTTCGGAGATCACATTGATTCCAGCATTCAGTCCTTTGATGATAAACTCATGGTGAGTTGAATCCATCGTTGTCACAATCAAGACATCCGGTTTGGTCTTGGCCAGCATCTCATCGGCATCGGCGAAAAGCGGACAATCTGCGCCAATGTATTGTTTACCATAGCTGAGTCGGCCTTCATTTTTATCACTCAAGCCCACAAACTCCACCTGATCTTTGTACACCCCCATCACGTCACGACCAAACATAGAACAACCTCGAACTCCTGTCCCGATTAATGCCAATCTCATCTTTTCACCGGGACGATTCCAACTGGTCAATGCTTCAGCTATAGGATGAACGAAGAATGATCCTGCCAAGAGCGAACCTCCTTTAGCTATAAAATCTCTACGTGATTGAGTTTGATTTTTATCCATGAAATTTTGGGTTATTGGGTAGTTTGAAATCAAGATAAGGAATTCTATTTTTTTCTGTTGGTTGATCTACGGAATCGATTTTTGTTTTAGACAAGCGGTTTTAAAATCAGCTTTACAAATCATTTGGGCTATTTTAGTGTTTCTAAAAATAGGTATGAATCGAATGATTTTTTTTCGCGGACTTTTCCGCATTAGCAGACCCATCAACTTGCTGATGGTTGGATTTGCGCAGCTGATGTCTGCTTATTTTTTGGTGGGGACAAATAATCAAGGACTTCCTGTTTTTCAGGATTACAATTTGTATTTACTTGTATTTTGCACGATTATTATCACCGCAGCAGGCTACATGATAAATGACTATTACGATGTCAAAATCGATTACGTCAATCGACCACATCAAGTGATTGTTGGTAAAGGGATTACAAGGCGAATGATCATCATGCTTCATACCATTATTAATTTGGTAGGCATCGGGATAGGTTATTTTATAGCGCCAAGAATTGGGTTGATCAATTTTATAGCTGCTTTTCTTATTTGGTTTTATAGTAACCGACTTAAGCGCAAACCATTTATTGGGAATCTTACAGTAGCTTTTTTGACTGGATTGTCCATCTATTTAATCGGCTATTTTTATCAGAAATCTGAACTTTTGATATTGACTTATGCCATCTTCGCTTTTTTCCTCAACTTGATTCGGGAGATTATCAAAGACATCGAGGATCGACCAGGCGATCGGAAGCATGGTTGCAGGACTCTTCCCATTGTGATTGGCTTTCGCAAAACCAAGGATGTGATTTTCCTGGTTGCAATTTGCTTTGTCTCTGCGATTATAATCATCACGTTTGAGATCAATAAACCCTATCTTTTCTACTATTTCGGAGGTTTGGGAATCTTCTTTATATACTTTATGTACAAAATATATCAAGCTGATCGTAAGGATCACTTCACCCAGCTTAGCATCTTTGCAAAAATCCTTATGCTGGTTGGGACCATGAGCATGGGCTTCTTATAAATTGGATTTTTGTTATTTCAGTCGGTAATTATTTCAGATTTACGATTTACGAGATCCAAGGTGGATCAATCGTTTTTCCCTATTTCCAACATCTCAGAAAGAAAACCGAGAATCTGAGCTGTGAAAATCTGTTTCCTTTTCTCTGTAAATCTGTAGAAAACAAATTCCCTGTAAAAGTCTGTCCGCTGTCATGGATCTAATAACTAATGAAGTTTGTACAAGCTATCATCATTCGATAATTTGAGGAGCCCCACTTCCAAAAAGGCTAAAAAAGCCGAAATCAGGTCAGAAGTTGTCAAAAATCTCGTAATTCGTATTTTGATAAATGTCTTGACGTAACTCGAAAATCCACCAATGACTTCCTCCAAGCTCCTCGTACTCAAAATTGGTTCCAATGTCCTCACTCAGGAAAATGGACTCCCCGATCTAGTGAGGATGGAGAAGCTGGTAATCCAACTTCATGAGTTGATAGCCTTAGGCATCAAAGTAGTAGTGGTGAGTTCAGGTGCTGTGGCTTTCGGAAGGCAAGCTATTCCGCTTCCGGAAAAACTCAACCCTGTATTCAAGAAACAAATCTGGGCTTCCACCGGCCAAATTCGCTTGATTCATGAATACCAACAGCGCTTTGAAAAGCAAGGAATTCAAATCGCTCAAATCTTGGTGACCAAGGAAGACTTCCGGGATCGGAAGCATTTTCTGAATATGAAAAACTGTGTACAGGCTTTACTGGCGCAGGGAATTCTTCCTATTATCAATGAAAACGATACGGTAACGATTACGGAATTGATGTTTACCGACAATGATGAATTGGCTGGACTCACTGCAGCGATGATAGATGCGGATACGCTGATTCTATTGACCAACGTGGACGGAATCTACACCGGAAATCCTGCAGATCCAGAATCTAAACTCATCGAAAAAGTCTCCGCAGGAATGCCTGAGATATCCAATTATATTTCGACTGTCAAATCCTCCTTTGGACGAGGTGGAATGCTGACCAAGTATGCCATGGCCAAAAAGTCGGCTGATCTTGGCATTCAAGTCTTTATCGCCAATGGAAATCGGGATGATATTTTGGGGGAATTCGCAGCAGGTAAAATCAGCTGTACCCAGTTCGAAGCCAAAAAGTCGACACCTGGCACCAAAAAATGGCTGGCTCATGGCGGCTCCTATTACAAGGGAGAGTTGATTGTCAATGATGGGGCCAAAGCTTCCCTGACTTCGGAAGTCATTCGGAGCTTACTTCCTATCGGAATCGTCAGTTTGGAAGGCGAATTTTCCAAAGGCGATATTCTATTGATCAAAGACGAAGAAGGTCGGAAGATCGGCTTGGGTCGAGCGGAATACAATTCAAAACTTGCCCAAGAGCGACTAGGTCAAAAAAATCAAAAAGCACTAATTCACTACGATTACCTTTATCTATTCGAACATGACTGAGTACCAACCAATTTTTGAAAAAGTAAAAAAAGCGAGCCGGAAATTGCTTGAAATAGCTGATACCAAAGTCAATCAAATCTTAGAGGATTTAGCTGAATTGGCGAGGAGTGAAAGCAACTTTTTAATCTGTGAGAATCAAAAGGATCTAGATCGGATGGATCTTCAAAACCCAATGGTTGATCGTCTTTTACTTTCTGAAGATCGGATCAATGGAATTGCAAGCGAAATCCTTCAGGTCAGTAGGTTGACTAGTCCTTTGCATCATATTTTGGAAAGTAAAGTATTGGAAAATGGGCTTTCCCTGAAAAAAATCACAGTTCCCCTCGGTGTCATTGGGATCATTTATGAAGCCCGACCAAATGTGACTTTTGATGTTTTCGCTTTAGCTCTCAAATCTGGAAATGGATTGATTTTGAAGGGAGGTTCGGATGCGGAATATTCCAATCTGGCAATTATCAAACTGATTCATCAGGTTTTGGACAAGCATCAAATCCCAACCGATGCCTTTCAATTGTTGCCAGCTGATCGGAAAGCCACTAAAGCTTTACTGGAAGCGGTGGGATTTGTGGATGTAATTATCCCGAGAGGATCTCAGAGTTTGATCCATTTCGTTCGGGAAAATGCAAAAGTACCAGTAATCGAAACTGGAGCCGGGATCGTGCATACGTATGTGGATGAGACAGCAGATTTGACTAAAGCCAAAGCGATTATCCTCAATGCTAAAACCCGCCGACCAAGTGTCTGTAATTCCTTAGACTGTCTGATTATTCAGAAAAGTCAATTGAAGAATTTGAATGAATTGGTCAAGCCAGTATTAGAAAATGGAGTCGAGATCTTTGCTGATGCTGATTCTTTTGAAGCTTTGGTCCCAAATCCTAAGATTAGCCTTGCCAACGAAAGGCACTTTGGAACAGAGTTTCTCAGTCTTAAACTAGCCATCAAAACTGTCGAGAATCTGGATGAAGCCTTGGATCATATTGCGACTTTTTCTTCCCAGCATTCCGAAGCTATTATTTCTGAAAACCCAGTACATATCGAACGCTTTCTCCTGGAAGTCGATGCCGCTGCGGTATATGTGAATGCCTCGACGGCTTTTACCGATGGGGCTCAATTTGGCCTCGGAGCAGAGATCGGGATCAGCACCCAAAAGCTTCACGCCCGCGGACCAATGGGGCTCGCCGAACTCTGCAGCTACAAATGGGTGGTACGGGGGAATGGGCAGGTTAGAAATTAAAGCATTTACTTTGGTCACCATCAACTTCGATATTTAAAATTCATCATTCGATATTGAAAAGTTGGAAGATTGAAAAATTAGAGTCGGGTAATTTAGGCGGTTAGAATTTGAATGGATGCGATTCCCCCTTTGGAATGCAGTTTACGTGTTGGAATCAAGTTTTTAGACAAAGGGAATTGGAGCTTATCAAGGAGTGATTTTTTGAAAATCCATAAACCAGAAAGCTAAAGTGAGCCTGCCTACCGATAGGTATAGAAATCTAAAGAAAGGGTTGAAAGTGGATCAGACGCAACTCCCCCTTGGAATTGAAATATGTTTCGGAATCGGGTTTTAGATAAAAGGAGTAAGAGGGATTTGAATTGAAAGTCGGATTGATAGCTAGAAGCTTCATTTTACTCTCCTCGCCTCGCTGCGTCGCCAGAAGAACTATTTTCAGTCAAAGTATAGCCGAAAGAACCACATTTAAACCGAGTCCAGCTTTTTTCTGAATTCATTTTTTGATCTCCACTCTAGAATAGCTTATTTTCAACCTCCAAATAAAACCACCCCAAATTGAAACGTCTCGCCATACTCGCGTCCGGTAGCGGCTCCAATGCCGAAAAAATCATCGAATATTTCCAAGAATCAACCAAGGCAGAAATCGCTCTGGTAGCCTCTAACAAAACAGATGCTTTTGTAATTCAGCGCGCTAAAGATTTTGAGATCCCGACTTTTACCTTCAGCCGCAAGGAAATGGAAGCAGGTGAATTATTGCAAAAGCTTCAAGCAGAAAAGATCGATTGGGTAATTTTGGCAGGGTTTCTTTTGAAGATTCCAGTGGAATTGATCCGAGCTTTTCCAGATCACATGATAAATATCCATCCAGCACTGCTCCCAAAATACGGAGGAAAGGGAATGTACGGCAGCCATGTGCATGAAGCTGTCAAAGCAGCGGGAGACACCGAAACGGGTATTACAATTCATTTAGTCAACGAGCACTACGATGAGGGGAAAATCATTTTTCAGGTCGCAACGACAATTTCAGCAGATGACACGTCAGAGACAATAGCTAGCAAAGTCCATGCTTTGGAGCATCGGTATTTTCCAGAGGTAATTGGGAGTTTGGTTTGATTGAATTAAGCTACTATGAATGAAAGTCCGATGAATAACCCAACTAATTTGAAATCTTGACCAAGTACTGGATTGCTCAGAGTAAACCCTCCTAACATACTATGAAAATCAGCGAAAAAGATATTATTGAAATTGCCGAACTCTTGGATTGCGGGATGATTTGTTACTATCATCGAACAAATGGGAGCATTGAGTCTTATCCCGATCCAGAAAGCGATTTTTTTGATCCAGAGCCTTGGCAAGACGTCATCGATAAAGTCAAAAAGGATAAGAATAATTACCTTGATTTTGAAAAAATGGACTCCAACGGGGCCTTCGAAATGATGGAAAATTTTGCGCATTCACAGTCCGATACTGCATTCAAAAATCAATTATTTGACAGGCTATCCAATCGCAAACCCTTTCAAAATTTTCAATTACTAGTCGATTCCTCAGCATATCGAGAGGATTGGTTTGACTTCAAAAAGAAGCGTAACATCGATTACGTCAAACATCAATTAGAATTAAAGGACTAAGAAAACGAAAACAGATTTGGGCTAAAACAGCGCAATTAAAATAGGCTTTATCGTTCCTAATTTGAGGCCTTTTCTGATAGCAATCGAAACCATCCAGCACCCAGGGCGAGGAACAGGTGTCAGATACGTCCAGAGTTTGCTAGATTATGAGAGTTCCGATGCTACACGAAACTATATGCATATCACTGCGAAAAGCTTTGGTCAGACAGGAAGTCTGTTTGATACCTTGGATCTGTAACTAAGTTGACTAGCTTGAGATAAATAAAAAATATCAGTGAGATTAGATTATAGCGAAATGTTGGCAATAATATAAGCTAATCCCAATCAGAATCCTCCAAAGTAAATATTTCACTAATTTCGACTTCAAAAATATGAGCTAATCTCAAAGCCAAAACAGTAGACGGAACATATTTACCTAGTTCCATAGCATTAATTGTTTGTCTACTAACCTTTGCTAATTTAGCCAAACCAGCTTGGGTAATATTTTTTTTTGCTCTTTCTACTTTTA
>JBDNIP010000320.1:0-1628 GCA_041688245.1 Algoriphagus sp. | reverse complement strand
ATTTCATTCAGGAAGGCAGGATAACATCCCGGAGAATTTAGTGGGTAATGCTACAGGTGTCGCTATCTACAACTTAATTAGTGAATTGTTCAAAGGGCATATCAAACGATCAGAGAGTGTAGGGAATGTGGGTGCAGAGATGGCAGAAGGTATTGATCAGGTGATTCGTTCGATTGTTTTTGAAAATGGTAAACCGATTATTGATTGGATTAATAAGTCGGATATTGAAGGGAAGATTAGAATTGATATTGATGATTACCTCTTTGATCTGAAAGCTCAGAAGGATATTGAGCTACCCTTTGACCTGATCGATGAATTAGTGGAGGAAGGTTTGAAAGTAGCGAAACTGAAATATGTCTGATACTGCTACCTTACAATCGTTCGTCTTTGGCTCCAAGGAAATCAGCTATGAGCTATCCTTTCAAGAGCGTAAGACATTAGGCATCAAAGTATTTCCTGATTGTACTGTGAAGGTGATTGCTCCTTATGATACTACGGATGAAAAGCTCAGAATCAAACTACGGGAGAAAGCTCCTTGGATCATGAAACAGCAGCTTGAGTTTCTTTCGTATCATCCAATCACACCGCCAAGGCTATTCGTAAATGGGGAAACTCATCTCTATCTAGGCAGGCAATACAAACTTAGAATTGAAAAAGGGGAATATAATCAGGCGAAACTGTTCAGAGGACGATTAGTAGTCTTGAAAAAGGACAAGGTAATACCTCAAAAATTGCTATCGGAATGGTATCGAGAAAAAGCAGGGATCTATTTCGAAGAGGCACTGAAAAAGGTGTTTCCTTTATTTGTCAGATATCAAATCAGTATGCCCGAGTTGCAGATTAGGCAGATGTCCACTCGATGGGGAAGTTGCACATCTCAAGGGAAGGTGATTCTCAATCCAGAATTGATCAAAGCGCCAAAAGGATGCATCGATTATGTGATAATTCATGAGTTATGCCATTTGGTTCATCATAACCACACAAAATCCTTTTATGACTTACAGGAAATCATCATGCCCGACTGGAAGAAATGGAAAGAAAGGCTGGAGGTTATGATGGTTTGAGAATGGCCAATTACAAATCGGTAGGGATAGAAGTATAGATTAAAAAATTTCACCCAGTCACCACCAAATTCTGCCCACGTTCAGATGGGAATTTCAAGTGGGCAGAGATTTGTAGAGGTAACAAAGGAGAGAACTTAAGTTTCTAAATTTTGACAAAATTATGAATAGCTGAATAAAGCAGAAGATACATTTTGAAAATGCCTCTGTAACTTACTGATCCAATATATTAAATTTGATGGTGAGCAAAAGCATTCGACATGAAAGGTTGTAACTACTCAGGTTCTTTTTAACTGACCTGTGTTCAGGTTTTTTGTGGTCGGTAGGCCTTGATTTTATATAGGCTCTTGTTTTGATCTGAGATGTTATAAATCAGTTTTCAGGCTGATTTATCCACATTGATTTGTGGATAAAAATAGTTGAAAGTACTAGACATTATCACGAATTTTAATTCATTGCTTAAATTTAGGCTGCCGGGCTTTAGATTTGTTGCGATGAAACAAATATATCCAAAACACCGTGCAGCCCTACCTAAATTTAGGGCATTGACGAGTCTAAACCAATTTT
>JBDNIP010000033.1:0-1317 GCA_041688245.1 Algoriphagus sp. | reverse complement strand
CGTAAAGATATAGGAGCAGCGGTCAGATATACCTACCGAAGAAGTTTTTATAATTTCCATTTTTTCACCTTGGGTTATAATTTTACCAATATAGATCCTGAGATATTAGTCCAAAATCCTGATTACTTTCAAAATGGGGGTACCAATCTTAGATATCTTTATAGCTCTTATACTTTTAGACATGACAAGCGTGATAATATAGCCTATGTTACAGATGGTGAATTATTGCAGCTATCCATTACCAAGTATGGGATTTTCTTTGTGGATGAGTTAGATGAGGTGGAAGTCAGCATTACAGCCAATAAATATTGGAAAATCAATGATCGTTTTAATTTCAATACTGGACTGACCGCAGATTGGTTTCTCAGTGAGCAACAGCCTTACACATTGGTGCGCGGAATCGGTTATTCACCGGATTTCATTAGAGGATATGAACTGAATGTAATTGAAGGTCAACAGCTTTATGTGCATAAGAATAGCTTCCGTTGGAAATTTTTTGACAGAGAGTTCGACGTTTCAAGATTTTTTAAATTGGAACAATTCAGTACCATCCCAGTCCGATTGTATTGGAGCGCCAATTTTGACCATGGCTATGTCACTGATCGAAATAAAATTCCAGAAAATTCGCGGCTGGCAAATACCTATCTCTTTGGCTATGGGACAGGAATTGATTTAGTAGGATTTTATGATTCCGTTCTTCGATTTGAATACTCATTAAATAATAGCGGCGAGGGTAATTTCTTCTTCAATTTCAAGGCACCCTTCTAAAGCAAGATTATTGAAATAATTAAGCTGATTATCCGCAAATGACGCCAGCGACATGCTTTTATTTACTTGTCTAGCTGGAAGACCGAAGTACAGCATTAAGTCAACTTTTGCCGTTTCTTGGTAGAATTGCGTGTACACACAGTAATTAATTAAAATCATAAGTATTTAGTTGCAAAACAACTTTTTTCACTAAATTACTTTTATAATTTTTCTACTTATGAAAGCTACTTTTTTGCTCAGCTTTTTTTGCGCATTCAGTTTGACCTCATTGGCTCAGACAGATCCCGTCACGCAAGTTCATGGCGCACACAATCAAAGCTTAGGTAACATTCGGGTTTTTGATAAATCAGCATTTGCACATTTCAATAATCCAGGAGCATTAGCCACTTATGACATCAATCAACTGGCAGGAGGATATGATCATCGCTTTGGCTTAGCCGAACTGAACACAGTAACTTTTGCCGGCGCGATGTCTTTTGGTTCAGGAGTGCTGGGGTTTGGAATCGCACGATTTGGAAGTAAACTTTTTAACCAGCAGACGTTGGGTAT
>JBDNIP010000319.1:0-3948 GCA_041688245.1 Algoriphagus sp. | reverse complement strand
TCAAAAATCCTGATACTTGGAAGCGTCCAAAATCGAATGGGATTCAAATTATTTGGGTGACGCCATTACGCGCACTCGCTCAGGATATTCAACTTGCCATGCAAGAAGTCTGTCAAGTGATTGGTATTCCCTGGCAAGTCGCGGTTCGAAATGGAGATACAGAGGCAAAAACCCGCGCTGCATTGAAGCAAAGACCTCCCGAATGTCTGATCACCACGCCAGAGACACTTCATATTTTAATCTCTCAAAAAGACCATACCATACTATTCGAGAATCTGCAGGTAGTGATCGTAGATGAATGGCATGAACTTGTAGGCAACAAACGTGGGGTGCAAGTCCAACTTGCCTTAGAATACATCCAAAGTATCTGCCCCAGCAATTTTCGCAGGTGGGCGGTCTCTGCAACATTGGGAAATATCGCCGAAGCAGCCAAAACCCTTTTGGGAAACGACTTACCCGTACATATAGTCAAAGCAGAAATCGAAAAGGAAATCATACTTCATTCAGTTTTTCCTGAAGAAATCGAGAGATATCCTTGGGCAGGGCACTTGGGAATCCGAATGCTGAATCTAGTCACACCAATTATTGAAGCCGGCAAAACTGTCCTACTTTTCACCAATACCCGTTCTCAAACAGAGATTTGGTATCAAAAAATCTTGGAGGCAAGACCAGACTGGGCGGGTTGGATGGCCATGCATCATGGTTCACTGGATATTACGGTGCGGTCTTGGGTCGAACGATCTCTGCATGAAGGAAAGCTCAAACTGGTAGTCTGTACCTCCAGTTTGGACCTAGGAGTAGATTTCAGGCCAGTAGATCGAGTAGTTCAAATCGGAAGTCCAAAAGGGGTTTCACGATTTATCCAGCGCGCCGGTCGAGCTGGACATCAGCCAGGATTACCATCTGAGATATTCTTTGTTCCTACAAATGCCTTGGAGTTGATCGAAGCTGCAGCCTTGCGAGATGCCATCGAAAAGAAAGAAATGGAATCCCAATTTCCTCCTGTGCTGACTTACGATGTACTGATTCAATTTTTGGTCACCTTGGCTGTTGGAGTCGGTTTTGATCGGGATCAGGCGTATCAAGTAGCGAAGCGAACACGAACTTTTTCCCAACTCAGCGAAGAAGAAATGGATTGGATGATTGACTTTATCACCAAAGGTGGAAACTCACTGGGGAGCTACGAGGACTTTCTGAAGGTCAGCTTACAAGAAGATGGTCTATTCCGAGTGACCAATAAACGCATTGCAATGAAGCATCGCTTGTCTATGGGGACGATTGTCTCTGACGTGATGCTCAAAGTGCGCTTCAAAAATGGCGCATACCTGGGAACTGTCGAAGAGTACTTTATCTCGAAAATGAAAATTGGCGATCGGTTCTTTTTTGCCGGGAGAAATTTAGAATTGGTTCTGGTCGAGGAAATGAGTGCCTACGTCAAAGTCTCTGAAAAGAAAGCAAAGAATGTAGTCAGCTGGTTGGGTGCCCGAATGTCTCTATCCTCTAAACTCGCAGAGAAAATCCGGGAACTCTTGGAGGCCTACAATAAAGGAATTGTAAAATCAGAAGAGATTAGACGTGTTTTACCCATTTTGGATCTTCAGGCTAGGCTATCAATTGTACCAAATCGTGACACATTTTTGATTGAGTCACATCGCACTTCAGAAGGCTATCATATCTTCTTTTATCCATTTGAGGGGTTTATGATACATGAATTGATGAGTGCATTGATCGCCTATCGGATTAGCGTCAGCTATCCTGCATCCTTGAATATGGCGATGAATGATTACGGTTTTGAAATCCTTTCGGATAGTCCTATTCCAATCGAGGAATTACTCGAGGAGGATCTCTTTTCGATGAAAAACTTAAAAGAAGATCTACTGCACTGCGTGAATGAAAGTGAGATGACTCGCCGAAAATTCAGGGAGATTGCGAGTATCTCTGGCTTGGTCTTTCAAGGCTATCCGGGAAAACCCACCACTTTCAAGCACATCCAAGCCAATTCAAGCCTACTCTATCAGGTTTTTAATACGTATGATCCTGACAGTCTTTTGCTCAAGCAAGCGCATCAGGAAGCTTTAAACAGCCAAATGGGTCAGGATAAATTTATTCTGGCTATGGAAAAACTGAACAAACAAAAATTAGTGATCAAGCATCCAGTTCAGTTCACCCCGTTTTCCTTCCCGATAATGGTCGATCGATTGAACCGAGCGTCCATCTCATCCGAAAGTATCGAAGATCGAGTCGCTAAAATCCAAGCACAATTTGCGATTCAGGATTAATAGAAACTTTAAAGTGAGTGATCTATTCAAAGTTATAGAATAGACTCCCAATTCTTTCTCGTTGAAATAAAAATCACTTTAGGATGTAAACATCAAAATCAAGCTAGACACCCAAGTTGATTTTAACTTATTTCCAAAATCTCTCCATTAATTATTTAACAGAGATCAGCACTTAGGAGTATAAAATTTCTTGATGATAAATTTTACCTGATGCAGCCATCCTTTTAATCAGGTTATTAAAATCTTACTTCATGGCTGGTTTTAACAAAATGGTGCTCAAGTAAAACTTCGCTTAAACCTGATACTCCCTCATTACCAGCAGAAAAAGCAAACTACACGATCATTATTAATTGGTTTGGTAAGAATGGATAATCGGGAAGGAATGATAGGGATATTTATATTTTTTGCCCCTTTCATCAGAAACATTTCATAAAGTCTGGGTTTCGGAGGGGGTAAGAAATTATCACCGGATTCATTTTTGACACTCTCTTTGGAGCCAAATACACCAATCAACTCATCTTTATCATAATAGGGCTTCACATCATCGTATCCGATAGCCCAGTTGTCCCCCAATCCGTCAATCCTACTCCTTTTGAAATCATCAGGGCCAAATCTTAGGGAAATTCTTCCCCAGTGATTTGTCCTTCCACCAACCAGGCTGGAACGAAAGCGAGCGAAAGAACCATCATTTCGAGTATAAGAGCTCCTATTCGATAGACAGCCCCATATCGCGGCATCAAAATCACCAAAAGGTCTGATTACTTGCAGCTTCTATTGGTGACTCACATAGCGGTCTAAGCTGTATTTTATCCTCTTGTTTTGCTGAATTCCGATCTCCTCCGGTTTCCACTACCGCTACCGAAAGTCCAGCTTCTGCGAGGATTTTGGTAGCCATCCCTGCTTCTGATCCAGCAATAATGACATCGTGGGAGTCCTTGCTTGATTTTATGTGAAAACTCATATTTATTTTAATGTTATAAGGTCTAATAAATTATATGGGAGAAATCCAAAAAAAATACTTGTTGCTACCATAAACGTCCTGCATTAAAACTCCTTAAACTCCCCAGCCTTTTCTGTATTTGCGGCTCAGGTATTTTTCTGCTTCTGGGTGGTTGGAAATTTTCATCTTTTTAGCATCCCATTTAAGGACTTTTTGAGGCTCTCTGATGGCAACCGTACCAAGAATTATGGCCTCGGTCATAGGTCCAGATTGGGCAAAGTGACTTTCTGTTTTCGTTTTGCCCAGGCATGCATCCACAAAATGGTGGTAATGATCCCGTTCCTCCATTTCCGGATATTGCACTTGCTGAAAGTTACTTTTTGGCAACAGAAGCGGCAATTCCGTATGAGGAATCAACAAAGCTCCTTCGGTCCCGACCAGCATAGCCGATTCCGCAGGATAATCCTCTATCGAGAATAACGCTCTAATTTCTTCAGGAGGATAAAATTCGCCATCAAACCATTCCACTGTTAGTTCTTCCGACTCGGTCATTTCATTTCCGGGAAAAACCCAAGTAAGATGATTACTCTGTGGCCAGGTATCAGCCCTTCTTTCCGGAGAATTTTCCCAAGATTCCTGAACTCTGGCATGAACGGAAAGCGGTGCTTGAAGCCCCATTCCTTTCCAGACTGCATCAAATATATGGCATCCGATGTCTCCTGACCATCC
>JBDNIP010000318.1:0-12433 GCA_041688245.1 Algoriphagus sp. | reverse complement strand
GAGATTGTTGATACTTTTCATGAACACGATAAAGCTGGTCTCCTTGCAAGATTCAAAAAAGATACCTTCGAGGCTATTGATACAAAGTTATCAATGAATCCAGTTCTTCATGCCTTTCAGTTAGTTGTTAATCAGTACAAAATTAGTCCTGATCTGATTGAAGCTTTCCTCCACAGCATGGAAATGGATTTGGATTATCAGCTATACAATGACAGCAAATACCAAGAATACATCTACGGTTCTGCCGAAGTAGTCGGATTGATGTGTTTGAAAATATTTGTAGAAGGCGATCAGGAAATGTACGATCGGCTGAAAGGTCCCGCATGTAAGCTTGGAGCTGCTTTTCAGAAAGTCAATTTTCTTAGAGATATTAAAAGCGATTTTGAGGAGCGCGGAAGAGTTTACTTTCCTGGGGTGGATTTTGAGGCTTTCGATATGTCAGCCAAACTACTGATTGAGAAGGACATTCAAAAAGATTTTAATGATTCTTTGGTAGGCATTGAAGCTCTTCCCGATGGCGCTAAAGTAGGAGTGAAAGTAGCCTATTTATATTATCAGAAGCTATTTGATAAGATAAAAAGTTTGCCTGCTGAGACCATCACTCAAGAGCGAATCCGGATTCCGAATTCCAAAAAAATCACCTTGCTTTTAGGAACTTATTTCGGCTCAAAGCTAGGAATTAACTGATAATGAATAAGTGACTATAATTCGTTTTGCATCTCTTGGCTATTTCATTTTCGATAAATAGGTGTACCGAGCCGGAAATTCGTAATCATGAATAGTAGTAAGTATTATTTCCACCAATTGTGTTTACTCATTAATTTGTGGTAGTGACCTTACTGCTTGTGGAGTTCATAGATTGGTCTATGTCAGCTAAAAGCTATTTCTTTTCTTAATCCATTGTCGAAGAGTATCTTTTTTTCTTACTGTGCCATTCTCATGTATATTCATTTACAAAGAGTTGATTTGTTTTTCACGATGGATTTGCCAAAACCTACTCGGAATCCAATGGAACGTTTTATAATTCTCTCATTTAGAGCAGTTGGATTTATGCATTTAGACAAAATTTGCAAGTCTGTGAATTTTTTCATTGCAGCAGTAGTGTTATTAGTACATCTTTAGTGCAAAACGATCCTTACCTCATAGGATTTATACTGATCGATCTATTATTATTGATTATGATTTTCTTTAGGATGGGATCCTGACTAAATGACAGAAGAGTAATTGGCGATTGTACATAAATTGAGAGTTTTATAAATCTAGATTTGACTCGTATGACTCGAAGATATTAGTTATAATCCATAGTTTTTACTTAGGAAATCTAATATATTTAAGCACACAATGGGAATCAAACAATTCAACCTACTCAAAGTTTAATGACTATGAAAAATCTTCAAGTTCAAATAGATGATCATTCGGGCTTCTGCTTCGGAGTAGTGTATGCCATCGAAATGGCTGAAGAGATCTTAGATGAGCAAGGTTACCTCTACTGTTTGGGAGATATCGTGCACAATGATGAGGAAGTAAGTCGCTTGACTCGAAAAGGATTGAGGATCATCGACCATGCAGAATTGAATGAGTTGACCAATGAGCGAGTTTTGATCAGAGCACATGGTGAGCCACCTTCGACTTATGAGCTTTCGATTAAGAATAACCTTACGTTGATTGACGCAAGTTGTCCAGTGGTCTTAAAACTTCAGTATCGGATTAAAAATTCTTTTGATAAAGACGAGGCAATTTATATCTATGGCAAGCACGGACATGCTGAAGTCATTGGTTTGTTGGGTCAGACTAGCAATAAAGCAGTGGTGTTCCAGGATATTTCGGAACTAGATCTCCCGAATCTCCCTAGAAATATTACGCTCTACAGTCAAACTACAAAGAGTACTGACAAATTTTATGAGATCAATGAGATTTTAAGAAAAAGTGGAATCACTGTAAATACAAATGATACAATATGTCGTCAGGTCTCAAACAGAGATAAGGATTTAAGATCCTTCGCAGAGAAATTTGATCGAATCATCTTTGTGAGTGGAACAAAGTCCTCCAATGGAAAGGTCCTTTACAACGTGTGCAAAGAAAAGAATGAAAACACCTATTTCGTTTCAAATGCTGACCAAATCGAAACTGGTTGGTTTGACGAAAATGATAAAGTAGGAATCTGCGGGGCAACATCCACTCCACTGTGGCTCATGGAGCAAGTTAGAGAGCGAATCCTTTTATTTTAAGTAAACATTCCAAAACAGACAGTATGAATTCGGCGAAATTGATGTCAGCCATCGATCCAAAGGGAGTTATTATAGCTTCCTCAATTATTTTGCTTTGGGCAATCTCCCTTTTTTTGTTGCTTCAAGCTGAGATCTCGTGGACCAATCCGCTGATTTACATTGCGGTATTTATTCAGACACATTTGTACACGGGCTTATTCATCACTTCTCACGATGCCATGCATGGCTTGGTCTCTACCAACAAAAAGTTAAATCATTTTTTAGGATGGTTTTCTGCAATCCTTTTTTCTTATAATTTCTACTGGAGGCTTTTTCCAAAGCACCATGAACATCATCGCTATGTAGCAACGGACAAAGATCCTGATTATCACGATTCCGATAATTTTCTGATTTGGTATTTGAGTTTTGTGAAGCAACACGTGACCATTTGGCAGATTTTATTTATGGCTGTAACATTTAATATTTTGAAGCTTTATATGCCAACAGAGAATTTGATCGTTTTTTGGATGCTACCGGCCATATTTTCTACGCTTCAGCTTTTTTATTTTGGGACATACCTCCCTCACAAGGGAGAAAGTGAAAATTCACATCATTCTGCAAGCCAATCAAAAAATCATCTTTGGGCTTTCGTTTCTTGTTACTTTTTTGGTTACCACTTTGAACATCATGATTCACCTGGTACTCCGTGGTGGAGGCTTTGGAGAGAAAAAGAAAAACAAACAGTATGATTTCAGTGATTCCTGTGAAAATTTAGTGGCTAAATAAATTTTTTGTGGCTAAATTGATTTTCAGGTAATATTATTGATCCATGAAATTTATTTGCTCCTCAATTTTTATTTTTTTCCTGTCACTTTCAGCATTCTCACAAGGAGTCATCCGTGGACGGATTTTTAATCCAGTAAATAATCAAGCAGTTCCCTTTGCCAATGTTCTAGTAATGGGGACCGAGCTTGGGGCAATTTCCGATGAAGAGGGTAGTTATGAGATTACAAATGTCCCCCCCGGTTTATATAATATACGAGCCAGTTTCGTAGGATATAGGACAGTGACAACTTATGAGGTTCAAGTAACATTGGCCAAAGGTGTTCAATTGGATTTTGAACTGGCGGAGGATGCATCGGAATTATCGGAGGTAGTAGTCAGTTCTGAGTTCTCTAGATCGGAGGAGACCCCGCTTTCGGTCAGAAAACTGAATTCCAATGAGATCGAGCGATATCCTGGTGGTAATCGAGATATTTCACGAGTAATTCAATCTCTACCCGGAGTAGCTAGCACAGCAAGTTTCAGAAATGACATTATCATCCGTGGTGGAGCACCCAATGAGAATAAGTTTTTCGTTGAAGAAATTGAAGTGCCGGTGATTAACCACTTCGCTACTCAGGGTTCATCAGGAGGCCCCGTGGGGATTCTCAATGTGAACCTAATCAAGAATGTAGATCTGATCGCGGGAGGATTTCCTGCAAACAGAATGGATGCATTGAGTTCCTTTTTCGAGTTTACGTTGAAAGAAGGAAGGCGAGATAAAATGGCTACTCAATTGACACTCGGAGCTTCTGAATTAACGCTGTCGAATGAGGGGCCAATCGGTGAAAAAACAACCTATTTGCTGTCAGCAAGGAGATCGTATTTACAGGGACTTTTTAGATTAATCGGTTTACCTTTTCTTCCAACCTTCAATGATTTTCAGGCAAAAACAACCACCAAAATTAATGACAAAACTGAACTGACTTTTATCGGTGTGGGTGCAATTGATAGTTTTGTATTGAATCAGGATGTGCCTGATGAGGAAACTGATGATGAGCGAGCCGATCGATTGTATCTGCTAGATGTGCTACCAATCCAAAACCAGTGGAATTATGCCACCGGACTAAAATTGAAGCGGTTCCGGGAAAATGGTTTTTGGACTTTTGTGCTGAGCAGAAATATGCTCAACAATGAATCCTATAAATATGCCGGCAATGACGAGAGCAATGAGGCAAATCTGCTTTTTAGATATATCTCTCAAGAATCAGAAAATAAGTTTAGAGCCGAAAATAGTATTTTTGGAAAAGGCTACACTCTCAAATACGGAGTCAACTACCAATATTCAAGGTATTTTATCAACAACTTTGATCGAGCTGCACTTGCTTCCTCAGGTCAGGTGATCGATGTAGAATCGACTTCGAATTTTAATCAGTATGGTGCATTTATTAGTGGGTCCAAAAAATTTTATACTGATCGCTTACTAGTGACGGGAGGAGTCCGGGTGGATGGGGCTGATTTTGCGGAAACGGCTTCCAATCCATTGAACCAAATTTCTCCACGAGTTTCCTTCTCTTATCAGTTAAAGCCCAATCTATTTGCGACAGCAAATGTTGGGATTTATTATCAAAAGCCAGCCTACACGGTACTTGGATTTCAAGATAACGAAGGAGTGCTAGTCAATCGAGAAAATGATGTTCGGTACATCAGAAACTCTCAGCTAATTGCTGGGATTGAGTTGGTCGTTCCGGAGAAAAATAAACGATTTACGGCAGAAGCATTTTATAAACGCTATAACAACTATCCTTCTTCCATTCGAAATGGTATTGCTTTGGCAAATTTAGGTGCTGACTTTGGTGTAATCGGCAATGAGGCAGTGGCATCCAATGCCGAAGGAAGGGCCTATGGAATCGAGTTTTTGGCACAGCAGCGACTGTTTAATAATTTCTATGGAATTGCAGCGGTGACTTTGGTCAGAAGTGAATTTACCAATCCGAATACCGAAGGATTTATCCCTTCTTCTTGGGATAATAAGTTTATCGTGAGTTTGACTGCCGGAAAGCGTTTTGGAAATAATTGGGAAATTGGTGCCAGATGGAGATTTTTGGGAGGTACACCTTACACCCCTTTCAATGAAGCAGAATCTGCTTTGATCAGTAATTGGGATCTAAGGGGCCAACCAATATTCGATTATACACAAATTAATGCAATCAGACTGCCGGCTTTTCATCAACTTGACTTGCGATTAGATAAAAAGTACTTCTTCAAAAACTGGAATTTCAACTGGTATGTGGATATTCAAAACGCCTATAATTTCCAGGCAGAGCAGCCACCACTATTGGTGCCAGTGAGAGATTCCGCGGGAGGAATCTTAATCGACCCGACAGACTCCTCGCGTTATCAACTTAGGTCTTTGGAAAATACCGCAGGCACACTGCTACCGACGATAGGAATTATCATTGAGTTTTGAGGAGCATTCAAGTGATCCGACACTTTGATATCTAAAATCTTTTGTATCTGAAAAAAACTCAGTTGTGGATTTAATAAAATTCCATTTTTCCTTGCCGGTAAATCTCTCCAAGTAATAACTTTTTTGAAATGAGCTCCATACGATCAAACAAAAAAAAGAGCAGGAGCTGTATCCTGCCCTTTTTTATTTCAGTTTAATTAAATCTCCAGCGAATATTGAGACCGAAGCCTCCCGCATCAAAATTCGTATTTTCTATTAAAATAAAGTACGGTCTCCAGTCGAGTCCAATAACGATAGGAACATCAGCGAATGCATATTCAGCACCTATTTCCCCAGCAGCGCCTAATCGAAAAGGATTACCTAGAAATAAAGAGGGTCCAAACCCCAAGTAATAATTGAAATCAGAATCAGCGATTGGTCTATAAATAGGATTCCAGAGTGCATCGATACCGACTCCTCCATTACCAAAACTGGCATTAGCATGGACTCTGCTGAAATTGCCTAAGGCAAATACTCCATCAATAGCCACATTATTTCCATTCATATTCCCAAATCTGATACCAACTTCCTGTGCCCGAAGTGCTGTAAAAGAACCTAATATGAGAACAATAAGAACCGCCAGAATTTTGATTTTTTTCATTTTAAAGGATATTTTATTTAGAACAGATGTAAGATTTCTATTTTTCTGAACGTCTATATCCACAATCGCGCCAGCAGACAATTTTTCTGAAATTTGATAGTTCAAAAGTTTCATTTATTTCTTTCAAAATGAAAACTCGAAGGGTTGAAACTACTCAGAATCCTTGAGACAGCCAGTTTTGGAGAAAATATACAAGAAGAAGACTTGAGAAATATAACTGTAAAGTATGGCTCTCTTACATGGTTATCGGAACGGAGTCAGTCTAATAATTCTCAATTTTTTGAGTTAGTATCAATAGCTGCCAAATTATCACATGCTTGGATATATTTACTGGTAAAAAAGCGGGTAATCATATCTCGCTAAATGGGACCTCTAAACTCCATTATGTCTTCATTTAATAAGTGTATCGGCATAAGTGAACGTTCTGGTCGAAGACGAAATCCTGATTTATAATTAGATTGGATTCTCCCTTTCTCAAAAGTGGTCTGTGTGATTTTAGATAGCAAATCAGTTTTAAGTTTGGTTATATATAACAAAGCGGATAATCAGATTATTAAATTTAAAGTAAGGTATTTCCAATCCTGAGAACTTCTCGAACCAAAATATCCATGTCTTCAAACCGAGTTCGTTGATTGACATTCGCGATCCGAAGCGTATACTTTCCATTCAGAACGGTCGAGCTTGGACAAGCGATTCCCTCTTCTTGTAGCCGGAGTAAAATCTCTCGATTCAGTGCGCGAAGTTGGCCTTCTGTCGAATCAGCAGCAATCATTCGGAAGCAGGTAATGCTCATCGATACTGGAGCGGTTAATTCCAATTGAGGGGCTGAAGTCACCAATTCAGCGAGGTATTCAGCTTGGCGATTATTCTGAGCAATCATCTTTTGATACTTTTCCAGTCCCTGTTCTTTCAGTGACATCCAGACTTTGAGTGCCTTGAACCCTCGGGAAAGCTCAAAGCCATAATTATTCAGTGAATCCAATCCTCCTGCCAATCCTCGAGTTTCAGGAAGCAGATAATTGGGAGTAATAGAAAATGCGTCTCGATGTTTTTGTTTATCTCGGATCAGCGTACAGCCGATTTCATAAGGGACGTAAAGCCATTTATGAAGATCAAAAGCTAAGCTGTCTGCTTCTTCAATGGCTTTTAAGCGGTCTGAATAGATTGGATCCAACTTGCAAAGTGCACCGTAAGCTCCATCCACATGAAACCAAAGTTGATACTTTCGGCTAAGCTTCAGCAATTCATGCATAGGATCTATGGCGCCAGTATTTACCGTACCAGAAGTGCCCACAATACAAAATGGACTAAATCCAGCTTCCAAATCTGCTTGAATCTGGGCTTCTAGTTCTTCGGGGATCATTTCAAATTGATCATTGACTCCAATTTTCCGAACGGAATCAGTTCCAAGACCAATTATTTCTACGGCTTTCTCAATACAACTATGCGTCTCCACTGAGCAATAGATAAGGAGCTTTTCAGCAGCCTCATAAAGCCCTTTTTTTCGAATATTCAGGGCTTTAAAGGAGTTTCTAGCGACCGTCAGTGCGGTAATGTTTGCCATACTTCCACCACTAACCAACATCCCTGAAGATTCTTCAGGAAACCCCATCATTGTTTTACACCAATTCACCACTTGTCGATCCACATACATGGGTGCATGTTCACCTATCGTTACATTAGGGTTCATCCCAGACGCAAGCAGATCTCCCCAAACTCCCATGGGATTTCCTGTCCCTTGGATCCAGGCAAAAAATCTCGGGTGTGTATTTCCTTTATTATATGCAAAAATAGTCTCCTTGAATTCCTGATATACTTTAGTCGGACTTTTTCCAGTCTTGGGGATTGATGAATTAAATGTAGCCTTTACCTCCTCTGGGATAGGCTTCCAGATAGGTTCTTCTCGGATTCCTTTCCAATAATCAACCAAATCGTCAATCATCTGATGTCCCAACTCGCGGATTTCATCCCAATTCTCAGGATCCAGCGTCAGGTTCTTGGTATTTTTCATTTCTATTTTTGATTAGTTCTATTTTGTTGAAATTAGCCTAATGCTAAAGATATCTCCAATTCCTCTTGGAGCCATTTTCTGTGTCTTCAATATCAACCTGTCTTTTCCTTCTTTTAGATCAAGAGTACCGATTGGGATAGTTTTCCATATTTTTTCAGGAGCTTCTCTCCGTGGTACGCGGTCAGGACTTGGGATGATTTTTCCTCGAAAAGCTTCAATTATTTTGAAAGGAATTTCTGAATTCCCAATTCGAAGCAATAAGTCAGACCCTACTTGATCATCTTCAGCTGTATATTCCAAGAAGACTTCGTAGCGGCCAGGATCCAATACATTCAATTCCCAGTAAATACTGTCAGCGGTAGTTTTCCAATTGGTCAACCAATCCTGCGCCCAGCCATGACCTTCAAAGAATTTAATTTCACCTGAAAATGTCGCTTCATAACCTGCAAGTACGATTTGTGGACTTTGATTCGAGATGGGGATTGATCGATTCATTTCTATTCCCTTTGTGACCTCTTGCCACCAAGCTTCATATTCACCCGTAAGTAAAACTGTCTGACCAGGCAAAATTGAGGTAAGATCATTTTGCTGTTCAGGATCATTTTTCAGATCATACAATTCAACGCCATTTGGCAAAAGTGCCAGTAGCAGCGAGTCTTTGCGGATTGCGCCCGGTCGGGAATTTAAAACCTTATCAAGAAATGTAACATGCGAAAAGATCGATCTGGAAACCTGCTGCTGTTCTCCACGAAGTGTTGGAGCCAACGAAATTCCATCAAGAGGAAGCTTTTCTTCAAAATTCAACCCTAACAAATCAACTAACGTAGGTAGGATGTCAATATGAGCACCTGGGATTTCTTTCATTCCAGGAACTATTTTTCCCGGTAATTTCCAAAAGGAAGGAACACGAACTCCTCCTTCATGGATACTTCCCTTGATGCCTTTCATACCAGCATTGAATCGCTGTCCATTCGGGCCGTTATCAGTTAGAAAGATAATAAGGGTATTTTCTTCAAGACCCATTTCCTTCACTTTGGCCAGCAGTCGGCCTACATTTGCGTCGATATTGCTCACCATTCCATGAATAGCCGCCAGCTCATCCGAAAGCCCCATTCTTTTATACTGATCAAAATATTTATCTGGAACTTGATGTGGGCTATGCGGCGTATTGTAGGCGAGGTAAGTGAAGAATGGCTGCGCTTTGTTTTTTTCGATAAAGTTGATCGCTTCATCCGTCAACACATCTGGAAGGTAGCCTGCGGCTTCGTACACTTTTCCATTTTTTTCTACATGGGTATCAAAATAATTGGACCAATGACCAGCTAAAAAGCCGGTAAATTCATCAAAACCCTGAGCGAGGGGATGATTGGGGTAATGCTGTCCATTGTGCCATTTGCCAAAAATTCCGGTCTGGTAGTCGTTGTCTTTAAAAAGTTCTGCCAGTGTATACTCTGCTGCGTCCATAGTTTCCAAACCATTCGAAACTGAAACAGTCCCTGTGCGTAAATGGTAGCGACCTGTCAAGATACTTGCTCGAGTCGGAGCGCAGAGTGGGCTGACATAGAAGCGATCAAAGCGTGCCGATTCTATTCCCAATTGATCCAACACTGGAGTATTAATTGAACTATTATCATGAATTCGAAGGTCGCCGAAGCCCTGATCATCGGTGAGGATTAGGATGACATTGGTAGGAATTGGAGCTCTTTTCTCCATACAGGAAAAGGATAAAATCAGAAAAATTGTAAGGTAAAGTCTGTTCATTTTTATATCCGGTTAAGAATTCACAAACTAGTCTTAATTTCTAAATTGTCAGTCAATCTTCTTCAGAATTAATATCAACAAACTACATCAGTTCTTAGCCTGCGATGGATCTTTAGCACATATTTTTCCCTAAAGTTTAGGATTAGTGACAAAAGAAATCGACTTACTATCAGGGGACCAACTCGGAACATTTATCGATACTTATCTTCCATAGCTGTAACCTATAATTTGAGGAGTTCCGACTTCAAAAGGCGTAAATCAGAAATAGAATTAGTAAAGTTCTATTGCATAAGATCATCTTCTTGGGTTTTGAAAAAGTGTTTATATAAGTTCACTCCCTTTAACCATAACAGGTATGTTTCCATAATAGTACCTGCTTATCAAAGACGAAATCTTGATTTGGAATTGGATCTGATTCTCTCCATCGCGGCGGAGGGCAATAGCCTGTCCCAAAGGATTATGGTAGAAATTTATTAAATCGAATCAGTTTAAAATTTGGCTACTTGAAAGTAAGCGGATGCAACTAAAAAACAGTATGATTACACGAGCTACTGTAGCAACTATTTATTTCTACTGGTTTCAAAAAAGCTTGAATTCCATATCCTTGTCTCAAAAAATCAACGGTTTCAGGAGTTGAACTCAAACTGGCTAGTCATTCTTTAATTCAAGAATTGCCAAGTAAGTATTATTCTTTCTCTTTTCCAGGATGAACCAGAATGAATATGAATGAGACTTAAGTTGTTGCAAAGGTGATCGCGGGATGATTAGGAAACTTTCAAAACGATTTTTCGGATGGCCACAAAAACCAAAATCAAAGAGGAATACCCAATGAAAAATGGGATGACATAAACTTCTAGATGTAATGCCAGCATAATAGCCATGATCAGTAGCTGAAAACCCAGACCAAAAGTTGAAAGCATCGTCATAAACCATCTAGGGAATGGTTCACTATTCATGGCATTGCGATCCAAGTAATAGATCGTTTTGTCAAATGAGATGTAGAGCAAGTCATATACTTTATAGAACTTATTGACTGTACTCTGCTTTTCACCCTTCATGGCAATCGGCGCAACATCTTCGAAGATCCGACTTGTCAGGTCCCCATTTACTGTATTTCTTAGGATGACATAATAGTAATTGTACAGCGTGCCTTGAAGTTGGACACCTATAAAAGCGAGAAGCATGTACCCGATTTTACCATCGGAAATATGCCAGAAGGCAAGAAAGAACAAGAAATTTAAGATGATATCAGCTATGGAGTCGTAGTATCTTCCGATATAAGAAGGCGTGTTTTTCAGTCGGGAAAGCTCGCCATCCGCAGCATCCAAGATGGATTTGAGGATTAGAAAAAAGGCAGCAGCAGCATAAAACTTCATCAGTATACAGCAAATAGCAAATAGCCCGGAGATAATAAACCAAGAAGTAATGTGTATTGGAGTTACCCAAGTTTCTTTTAGCGAGTTGGCAATATATCTAGCACCTGGTCTTCCATAATCCGATAAATCAAGGAACTTATATGCTACTGGTAATTTGGACATGTTGGGGTTTTTGTTGGGGCTTTTTGATGTTCATTTACAATTGCAGATGAGCCCCTCAATTAGATTGAGATAAATTAATCTGTGAATGTACGATTAATTTGAGGATGGAGTTAAAAGTCTTAGGAGCTTGCTACGACTAAAGGCAGTTACAAGTGGATACGGTAGGAGCGGGAATTACTTTCTTGAATATGCTAAAGCCAGTTTTTATTCAGTCGACTGGAAAAATAATGAAGCTATCATGGACCGCTCTTGCGGGAATATTTCCAAGTTCGTCTAGCGCATCTGAAAGTTGACTCAATTTATTATTACTTAATGGAAGCCGATGTTCATTCGGTTGATAAGTAGTTTCGATTGGATAATCTACTCCAGGACTTTTGGTCATCTCAATATGGTTTCCAAGGATATAGGAAATTTCATGATGTTTTGTGAATTCAGCAAGTCGTTGAATGCTCTTCTTAAAAGCATCCCAATCTTTCACGTATAATCTACCTGGATAGAAGGTGTCTCCTGTTAAAAGAATTTTTGTTGATGAGTCGTATACTGCAATTGAAGAAGCTTGATGTCCGGGAATTGGAATGATTTTCATCAAACGGTTGCCTAATTTAAAATTTATAATTTCGTTAGGCCAATCGGATATATTAAAAAAACTGGTTACGTCTTCAACTTCCAAACCAATGATCGTTGTGTTGGCCTTTTCTTGAAACTGACTATCTCCTGCATAGTGATCACCATGTTTATGGGTATGTGCTACTATTAATTCTATTTCTCCATTTTTTTCTTCCCACTCATTAATTATTTCTTTTACTGTTTCATAAAGTGGGAAGATGTCTTGTTTTTTAGTAGCGCCAGTATCCATTAATAACGCTTTGTCATCACCGATAAATAAAAATATAAAAGGCGCTTCTAATTGGTGCATTTATTCTGACGCAAAATCCAAGTATTACTACTGTACTGAACTACCTGAATTGGTGGGTCAATATTTTCTTCACAGTTTTCAGAACCGTGAATCCAATTTTGAGTGTTTAAATCCACTACTCTCTCAGT
>JBDNIP010000317.1:0-12425 GCA_041688245.1 Algoriphagus sp. | reverse complement strand
CCGGTAAGCATTCCCATAACGCCTCTATTTTTCAAAGAGGAGTGGAAAATACCATTGTTTTTAATCCCTTCAGGTTCATCCTGATATTTAGGTAAATTATAAAGCAATCCCCCAATCACTGCCAAACCAAAAGAAAGAAAAAAGAAGAGCCAAGGCTTTTCTTTTACCGGACTTTCCAAGCCTGCCAGCGCAAAAGCAAATGAATAATCGTCCCAAATCACATCATCCCATTGAGATTGAGCTTTTAGCTCATCATTATACCCTTTAAAATATTCATTAAATGTACTCAAGAAATCAAAGTTGGAACTGTATGCTTGACCATACATTGGTGCTAACACGTCTACTAGCGTCTCTTGATGGATTTCTCTTGTATTAGCTATAATTAGCTCTTTGTTCAAGCTATAACTACCTAAAAAAGGTATGACAATAAAAGTTCCTAAGCCAAACAGGAAAAGAATTAGCCCAAATTTTTGAATCGTTTTCATATCCTAGCCCCGAATAGTTTTTGAATGAATGAAGGTTTTGAAATTGTAAAATCCCCTCCGAATTGCTTTTTAAATTCTTTTTGAATCTCGATGTAGTAAGGAGCAAAAAACTCCGTGTCGAAATTAGCTTGATCTAATTTGGAAATTACTTTGATTCCCGACCATTTTTCTGTCAACGCTTTATCGAAAAACTCATGTCTCAATCGAAATCCAAAATTATTGATTCCTACCAGTTTTCCTGATTTATCCATTAGCATTCGGAAAGCTATCTTTCCACCACTATGCTCCCAATAAAAGGAATCAATTTGCGATGAGTCCCATGAAGCTGGAACATTACCATAGGTTTGATATTCAATATCCAGAAATTTTGCAGAGTTAAACAAAGGTCCAGGCTTATACCCTGTAGGTCTTCCTGCCAACGTATACGCTAGCGTTTCTCCATGCATTCTTCCTGTGTACCAAATTTGCTCAATCAGTCTACGATCAGCACCCGGAGCCTGATCAAACTCAGCACAATCTCCAATCGAATAGACGTTTGGAATATTTGTTTGAAAGTTCAAATTCACTTTTACACCGCGATTTAAGGCTAATTCACTTCCCTTCAGAAAATCAATATTAGGACTTACCCCCGCAGTCAGTCCCACAAACTGGCAGGCAATTTCCTCTCCTGATTTCGTTCGAACAGCTTTGACTCTTCCATACTTGTCCCCTATTATTTCGTCTACTTCCGATTCCAATCTTAAGTCAATGTGATGTTCCAACATGTGTCTTCCAACCAATTCTGATTCCTCTTTGGGTAGGATGTTACCCCAAAAGCTAGGTTCCCTAACCAAGAAAGTGACTGCTATTTTCTTATACATTAGCATTTCAGCCATCTCGATTCCAATCAATCCACCTCCTGTGATGACTGCTCGACTAACTCCGGTCTGAGTGCTTTCTTCCATTAATTCTAAGTCTTGCTTGGAGTAGAGTCCTTGAACTCCTTTCAAATCTTGCCCGGGCCATCCAAATTTATTCGGTTTGGAACCTACTGAGATGACCAACTCATCGTAAGCTAAATTTCCCCCCGATTGGAAAACCAGCTGTTTGGAAGAGTAATCAATCTCTTTAACCCATTCTTCTTTGAGTTCGAGTCTATTTTTCTCCCAAAACCAATTTTCATAAGGCTGAATATGCTCAAATTTCATTTGCCCCATGTAGACGTACATCAATGCAGTTCGTGAGAAAAAGTACTTAGACTCACCTGAAACCAAGGTAATTCTTACTTTGTCATCAAGTTTTCTAAGGTTTCTGGCGCAGGTCACTCCAGCTATTCCATTGCCAATAATGACTACGTGGCGATTACTGCTCATAGTTGCTAAGTTCTGATTTAATAAGGAGTTTACAAAAACCTACGGCTATTCATTAAGATTCCAATTATAATCCATGTAAGACATCTTAGCATTGCTGTTAATTTTTATTGAGCTGTACTTATTCAAAAAATCAACAATTGAACCATTTTCTGTAAAATCGCCCCTAAACCAAGAAAAAATTGACGAAATCTCTAACGCATTAGCCGTGATTTTATTTCTGGATTCATCATTTACAAATGTTGTGGCAACTTTATCCAACTGTGCTTCTATTTTTGAAGCTGTAAATGCCTCATTCAATAAAGGTGGACAAGAGAAGGATGCACAGTTGATGGCAAAGTGAATTCGTGGCTCGTCAAATTCCTTTCTCAAGATGGAATGTTCGATTTCATTTAAGCTGGATTCTTTACCCCCAATTTTGAAAAAATTATAGTGCCATACATCCTTAATAAACGGTATTTTCAATGCTGGCCCTAAGTTTTTTATACTTTTTACTGGATAATTTTCAACTATCAGCGACACTGTAAAGGCATTGTATGCATTGATCCAGTATGCTAATTGCTCATTTTTGGACCAGACTTTTCGATCAGGTGCATTCGCACTTATCGTTCTCAAGTAGGCGTCTAATTCTGATTTATCTTTAATAAAGCCTTTGTAGTCGACGATACCTGTCGGACTGACGTGGGCTTTCAGCAATTGATTCCAAGGCTCATGATTAGGAGGAGTTGTTCCAGCCATTCCCGGAACTGGGTTTTGGCATGATACTGTCACCATCGTGATAAGTACTATGAGAACGCGATTAAAATATTTCATAAGATACATGTTTGATATGAATTACGTAGAAAAGTAATGTTGGGATGGATTAAATTCCCTTTTGGTCAGAAAGTAGACAGGAATTAATGTACTAATAGATTTTTTCTCCCTTTTTGAGCCAGATGCCCCAGGTTATCGAATAAGTGTGCACCTGAATGGTCTGCTTACCATTTTGGAAAAGTGGCATTGACTCATTGGACCATTGTATGATCCCCCCATAAAGGTTGTATACTTTAGTGAAGCCGGCAGCGGTAAGTTTTTTACCAATAGCTTGAGATCTAACTCCAACGGTGCAGTAAACTAATACGGGTTTGCTTTTATCCAGATTAGACACAACATCCATTTTGAATGTATCAAATCCGACCCATTTTGCGCCGTTTAGATGGCTGACTTCAAATTCCTCTTTTTCTCGTGTATCCAAAATTTGGAAGTGGGATAAATCTGAAAGTTCTCCCGGGTGAACAGTAGGGAAATCGGAATCATAAAGAGTAGTAAGTAGTGTCTTATAAGCAAATGATTGTCCATTGACCTGATTAGGCAAAATGCTACAAAGAACTACACTTAAAAAAAACCAAAAATAAACACTACGGCTATAGCTCATAGTAATACAACTCATTCAAAAGAAATGGCGTTCGGATCAGGCATAGAAATCTGATAGCCTAACTAATCCTCTTCTATCCTTGATAATGATTTTTTTACCTTGTAATTCAATTAAATCATCCTTTTTGAATTCTGAAAGCAGTCGAATTACTGACTCGGTGGCGGTGCCAACTATTCCTGCTATCTCTTCGCGACTCAGGATCAGATCGATTCGTTCGTTTCCTGCGCCTTCTACTCCAAAGGAAGTCCCCAACTGTAGCAAAACGTAGGCAAGTCGCTCTCGAATACTTTTTTGGTTGGCATCTGTGAGCTTAGATTCCATCACTCCAATTTGATGACTGAGCTCTTTGGTGATACGATTGAAAAATGGCTTATTGGCGAATAGGGTCGATAGAAATGACTCTTTTGGGATAAAGCAGATTTTAGCATCCTGCACTGTCATTGATGAATTGGTATAATTCTCCTCTCCCAGCAATGCAGAGTAGCCTAAGAAATCACCTTCTTTGGCTAAATGAATAATTTGATCTTTTCCGTTCGATGCAATTTTGTAGACCTTGACCACACCTGAATTGATACAAAAAATTCCAAGTGGCTTCGTACCCTCGTGATACAGTATTTGGCCTTTCTTGTGAGATATTAAGTTTTTGTTTTCGGAGATGTTACAAATATGGCTTTCCGTAAGATCTGAAAGCAATGAATACTTTCGGCTGCAACAAAACTCACAAGGTATGTTATTCATCTGATTTACAGTGGAATTAAGGCGTTTTAACATAGTAGTAAGGTACATAAAAGGACTGCTGAAAATTGCCACAAAGAAGTTAACGTGGGGCTTTTGGACAATCATTAAGTTGGACAAATTGATTTTCTTCATCTTTGTACTGAAGAAAAATATGTTGTAAGCCATTGCTTAAAATCAAAAAATCACTCTTTATTTCTTGATGGTAAACACTAGCTTGATGCATGGTTTTTTGCGAGATTTTGATCTGCGGTGCTTTACATTCAATCAGTAAATATGGCAGGCCTTCTCTATTCCAAACAACCAAGTCTGTTCGCTTTTGTAACTGATTATACTTTAGACCTTTTTCCAATGCAAATAATCCTTTGGGGTAATTCATATCCGAAATCAGGAAATTAATCCAATGTTGTCTAACCCATTCTTCAGGAGTATATATCAAAAGCTTTTTACGAATGGGATCTTGGATCCAAAGTTTTTCTTCCTTTTTGATCAAGTTAGGCACAAAAGAAGGAAGATTTAACTCAGGCAACTGGATTTGATCTTTATTGTAACCCATCCGCAAATATGCTAATAATCCACGGGTCGTGTGAAGAGAATGATTTTAATCAAAACTTAGATAGGGGTCAATTTTATCAATCCATTCAGATTTAAAAATTTTTATTTTCTTTAAATCATCAGGTCCTACATAATTCCCATGCTGTTTTCGAAAGGCAATCAGGACTTTTGCTTCACCGTACGAAATATAAGGGTGAGCTGACAGCACATCGATCTCAACTGTATTTATGAAAATTTTTCGATTGATTTGAGAAGAAAACTCAAAGTAATTCCAGATTTGTTCAATAGTCTCTGGCTTGAGACCGTAGATTTCCAGGAGCTGATTTTTTGAATTAAATCCTCCAAGCCGTTCGCGATATTTTATTATTCTTCCTCCAAGCCCAGAACCAATTCCAGGTACAATCTGAAGGACAATAGAATCAGCTTCAGCAAATGCAATTTTGATAAGATTGGTAGATCTTTTTAAGATTACTGCTTTAGAAATAGTATCTGCGGGATTGAAAGTTAACTTAGGAGAATTGATCAACTCTGCTTTGATTAAACTAAGACTGTCTAATTGATTATGATATTTCTCAAGAAAATCAACGGCAGTATCATTTCGTAGCGCACGAAAAAAATAAGGTAACAGTGCAAAAACAAACAAGAAAGGAGTGAGTAAAAGAAATCCTCGAGACTCTTTGTTTGAAATCCCGAAATTTGTTTTCAAGAAGTAAAAAAGTTTAGTCTTCATTACAAACAATGGGTTATAGGTATTTTCAATAACGTATAATTTAATAATATTAGATTTGTGTTTCAATACATCCGATATTTGTTTTAGAGATAAATAATTATTTAGACAGATTCCAAATTGACAAATGATGGTTAAAAATTTAGCCTTCTAAAGCAGTTGTCTGTTAAATTCGAAATCCTACTGGAGACGTAATGCAAATTAAGTTTAGATCACTAAGTATTTCCCATAAAAATGCCCCTGTTAAAATCCGAGAAATCATCTCTTTGGATGAACGGGAGACCCATAGTATACTTCTCAAATTGAAGGATATTTTCAGTTTAACTGATGTTTTGATCCTTTCTACTTGTAATCGCACCGAAGTTTATTACAGTCATGAATTTGACTTGAGTGAAGAAATTGTGAAAATTATAGGATTAGAAAAAGGACTACCTGAAATTATCAATCATTTTGAATACTTTAAGGTATTCAATATCGATCGGCATGCCATCACTCATCTGTTCCGTGTGTCAATGGGACTTGAGGCGCAAGTGGTAGGGGATATTCAGATTTCCAACCAAGTGAAGCGAGCCTATCAGACATCCGCTGATCTTAATATGGCTGGGCCGTTTCTTCACCGGTTGATGCATTCCATTTTTTTTACCAATAAGAGAGTCGTTCAAGAAACTGCTTTCAGAGACGGGGCCGCATCGTTGTCTTATGCAACAATAGAATTAATCGAAACCCTTACTGTAAACACCTTTCAGCCAAGGATTTTATTGATTGGAATTGGAGAGATTGGAGAAGACGTTGCCAAAAACATGGTTCATTTGCCTGAAGCAAAAGTTCAAATCACAAATCGTACGCTAGAAAAATCTGAGCGAATTGCATCCGAATTAGGATTCGAAGTAGTGCCTTTTGAGAATTGTCTCGAAGCCATGAAAGAAGCAGATGTGATAGTTTGCTCTATTCAGAGATCAGATCCTTTTATCACAAAAGCAATCATCAGCGGATTCCAGATCATCAGCTATAAGCTATTGGTTGATTTATCTGTACCTAGGAGTATAGAAACAAGTGTTGAGGATGTTCCCGGAGTCATTTTATACAATGTGGATAATATTAAGAGCAAAGCATCAGCTACTCTTGAGAAACGACTCGCAGCTGTTCCTAGAGTGGAAGAAATAATTGAAGAGAGTATTGAGGACTTTTATAATTGGAAGAAAGAAATGATGGTCTCCCCCACCATCAATAAGTTGAAATCTATACTCGAACAGATTCGCCAGGAAGAAATGGCAAGATTCTTAAAAAACTCGAACGATAAAGAATATGCTGTGATTGATAAAATCACAAAAAGTATGATGCAAAAAATCCTTAAAGTACCTGTTGTGCAATTAAGAGCCGCCTGTCAAAGAGATAAAGCCGAAGAAATGATTGGATTTATTTCTGATCTGTTTGACCTCGATAAGATCAAAACTGATCAATGATCATTCAATTAAATTTTAAACTGACCAAAGGACTTATATATTCTTTGGTCATTTTAGCTTATACCGTTTTTATAAAATATTAATGAAAAGAATCGCAATAAATTGTACGTCAATTTTATTTTTGTCTTGTTTTTGTTTGCTAGCACATGGCCAAACTTGGGAAGTCTACAATTCAAAGTTTGAGCTGCAGTCTAGATTGATCTATGATAGTGTAGATCTACTGAGTGAATCTGTCCGCATTGGCACTATCAACAGTGAATTATTTCTTCTTTCTCCAGACTTACGCCCGTCTCTTAAACTTGAGGGTAATTCGGTCTATCAATACCTAGCGCCATGGATTCTAATGAAAGGAATTGGAGGGATTGGGGCTTATCATGAATATGGCCAAAAGATATTGAATTTAGAGTACGAGGAAATTTCTACTTATTACAACTATTTGCTTGCCCGAAAAGGAAATGATTATTGGGTATTTGAAAAGGGGAAAAACAAAATCACACAAATCGGGAACTTTGATGAGGCAAAATTCACGAAAATTGGTTTATTGATTGCCCGCTCTGGACCAGAGTATTATTTACCACTTTCCAAAAATCCGGCAAAAGTTTTTAACTATTTAGAAGATAATGATGGTCGATATGTATTAGCTAAAGAAGATTCTGGCTATGGGTTAATCAATCTCGAAGGTGATTATGTACTCGATCCAGTACTCGAAAAGTTGACTCATACTACTGGAGATTTTTTCTATGGCTTTAATGAAAATCAATATTTACTTATAGAAGGTAATGATATAAAAGCCAACATCCGTTACAATTCATTTCATACCATCACCTACGAAAATGGAATTCTCTTGGAATATATCTATGGAAAACTTCGACGAGTAATGGAGGAAGATGGAATCTTACTTGATTCCGTAGGAATCGAGAGTGTAGCCCAGATTGATAAAAATCTCTACAATGTCAGATTCCGAGGTGATAAAGTTGGGCTATTGGGTAAAAACGGTTGGCTCGTATCACCTACTAAAAATACAGATAAAATTCATTTTGGAGGAGAAAACCTTTATCCAGCTCAGTTCAACGGTCAAACAGGCTTCCTAAATCCTTCTGGAAACTGGATTATTCAACCAATTTGGTTGGAGGTAAAAGGATTTTCAGATCAAATCGCTGCTGTAAGAGCTAATAAGTCGGGAGACTGGAACATAATCAATTCTTCCGGTGAAATAATTTCTTCGTCAACTTGGGAAACTGTCAAGCCATTTAAAAATGGTATAGGAATAGTGGGAAACGGAGGTTATTATTTTCTAATCAATAAAACTGGCGAAATTTTGACAAGGGAAGGATTCAAAAACATTTCAAGAACTTTTGATGATTATTTTATTGTCGAAAAGTCGGGAAAAATAGGACTATACTCCCCCAAAGGACTAGAACTCCTGCCTGTAGAATTTCAATCGTTGGTACGTGAAACTAAGGACTTGATCGTAGTTAAGAAGAATGATAAAGTAGGGATTATTAATGATAAGGGCGAAATGCTTTTACCACTTGCGTACCAAAAAGTATTAATCGATCGAGAAAACAATCAAATTCTAGCTAAAAATCTATACATGCCCGTGATTATAGTTAGTTCTGAAGACTCAAAGAAAAAGGGGCCTAAGCCCCTTTAATTATTTCTTGTCAGATTTTCCCTTTCCAGAGTCTTTATCTGCGTCCGAATTTGCGATCGAATCTCTCATCGAAGTATCTGATTTAATGTTTTCCATTCGATAGTAATCCATCACCCCAAGTTTACCCGTTCTGAAAGCCTCGGCTAAAGCTCTAGGAACTTCGGCTTCGGCTTCAATAACCTTAGCTCGCATTTCCACATTTTTAGCTTTCATCTCTTGCTCCAAGGCTACAGCCATTGCGCGTCGTTCTTCTGCTTTTGCCTCTGCAACTTTCAGATCTGCTGAAGCTTGATCAATTTGAAGTTTGGCACCAATATTTGTTCCAACATCTATATCTGCAATATCAATGGATAATATTTCAAATGCTGTACCTGCATCCAATCCTCGTTGTAGAACTAACTTCGAAATTTTATCAGGATTTTCCAAAACGCTTTTATGGTTTTCTGAAGAACCGATTGAGGTTACTATTCCCTCACCTACTCTGGCCAGAATAGTTTCTTCACCTGCCCCACCTACTAATTGGGCAATATTTGCACGAACCGTTACTCTTGCTTTTACAATCAACTGAATACCATCAGCAGCAACCGCAGCTATATTAGGAGTGTTGATCACTTTGGGGTTTACAGAAATCTGAACGGCTTCAAACACATCTCTACCCGCCAGATCAATCGCCGTGGCTTGCTTAAAACTCAGACTGATATTTGCTTTGTCGGCTGATATCAGTGCTCGTATAACGTTGGGCACATTTCCTCCTGCCAAATAGTGTGTCTCAAGATCATTGGTCGTTAATTCAAGACCAGCTTTTGTAGCAGTAATCAATGAGTTGACAATGATACTTGGCGGAACTTTTCGGATCCGCATCCCCACAAGCTCTAAGAGGCCAACTTTTACATTTGAGAATTGAGCCGTGATCCAAAGATTCACAGGAACGAAATAGAGAAAAATAAATAAAACGACTATTCCTGCAAATGCAGCGAACAGAATGAATATTGAATTAGATAAATCCATAGCTACTTTACTATTATTTTGTTGTTTTCGATTTTAATAATTGTGATTTCTGAATTTACGCTAATAAATCCACCTTCTGATTTAATTTCAACGATTTGATCTCCAAATATTCCCTTGCCAAATGGTTTCAAGTCAGAAAAGGCCTTGCCTGGCATTCCTATTTGAAATTCATCAGTACGGCCGTCAAATGTTCCTCCACGCATGGACGATTTCAGTGAAAACTTTTCCCAAATACCGGAATTAAATCCATAAATAATTGCAGCCACATTAAGGATAGCTGCCACCAAAGTAACCAACCATGCTGTTTGATTATCAAAACTTAAAAAGGCATAAGCGATACCGCACAAGCTTACCAACATTCCAAAAGCTCCCACAACAGTAGTCCCCGGAACAAGGAGGATCTCAACCAATAGTAAAATTAAGCCAATAAGTAACAGGCTGCAAAGGACTGAAACGGTCATATCACTGATTTTTATTTTAAAAATGCAAGATTTAATTCATAGCTGACCCTGCATTGGTAAGTAAGTCCAAAAAGGTCAGAATTGTTAATCAATACGCCTTTGCAAACAGCACCCTCCCAGTGGAGGGAAGCCCAGTTAAAACGCAAATCCCAACTTCTTCTTGACTGCTTAGAGGAATACAACGAATTGTAGCTTTGGTTGACGCTTTAATTTTATCCTCAGTCTCGGCAGTACCATCCCAATGTGCCGAAAGGAAACCACCCTTCTCCTCAAGAACCTGTTCAAATTCTTTCCAAGAATTTACTTCTGTGGTCATCTCTTCCTTGAAAATTCTTGCCTTCTCGAAAATATTGGTTTGGATATCATCTAAAAGTGAAGCTATTTTTAATTCAATAGGCATTGAAGACAGATCAAACAGCTCTTTGGTTAACGTATCTCTGCGAGCAATCTCAATGGTTCCGTTCTCCACATCTCTAGGTCCGATTCCAAATCTAACCGGTACTCCTTTTAACTCATATTCCGCAAATTTCCATCCTGGCTTTTGAGTATCTCGATTATCAAATTTCACTGAGATACCTGCTCCACGAAGGGATTTCATTAATGTATTTACTTTTTTAGAAATTATATCAAGCTCTTCACTGGACCTATAAATTGGTATGATCACTACTTGAAAAGGCGCCAGTTTAGGAGGTAGAACTAAGCCGTGATCATCCGAATGTGCCATTATCAAAGCGCCCATCAACCTTGTACTGACACCCCAGGAAGTTCCCCAGACGTATTCCAACCCACCTTCTTTAGTCGCAAACTTCACATCAAATGCTTTCGCAAAATTTTGACCCAAAAAATGGGATGTACCCGCCTGAAGAGCCTTTCCGTCCTGCATCATTGCTTCAATACATAGTGTGTCATCGGCACCTGCGAATCGCTCACTAGCTGTTTTCCTCCCTCTGACAACAGGCAGAGCCATAAATTCTTCGGCAAACTGTGCATAGATTTCCATCATTTGGAGCGTTTCCGCTTCGGCCTCAACTTTTGTAGCATGAGCTGTATGACCTTCCTGCCAAAGAAACTCGGCGGTTCGAAGGAATAAGCGCGTTCGCATTTCCCAGCGCACTACATTCGCCCATTGATTAATCAATAAAGGAAGATCCCGATAGGATTGCACCCAGCTTTTGTAAGTACTCCAAATTATCGTCTCTGAGGTGGGTCTCACGATCAACTCCTCTTCTAATTTTGCATCTGGGTCAACAATTACTCCACTTCCGTCCTCAGCATTTTTCAAGCGGTAGTGGGTAACTACAGCACATTCTTTGGCAAAGCCTTGCACATGGTTTGCTTCCTTACTTAAGTATGATTTCGGGATAAAAAGTGGAAAATATGCATTCAAATGTCCTGTTTCCTTAAACATTCGATCAAGTTCAGCCTGCATCTTTTCCCAAATAGAATAACCGTAAGGCTTGATTATCATACAGCCTCTAACCGCGGAATTCTCTGCTAAGTCGGCTCTTTTTACTAATTCATTGTACCAGAGTGAATAATCTTCACTCCGCTTAGGTAGTCCTTTACTCATTATTGTTGATTCAGATACAGAATGTTCTTAATTTTACTAACTTGACTGAGCAAATATAAGCCAAAAACAATAACCCTTAAGTGCTCCTCCCGTATAACACATTAACTAATTCAACTTCAATTATGAAGAAATCCCCAATTATAAGCTCCTTTGTTATCCTGTCCGGACTTGTTCTGGCTTCTTGTAGTGCAAATAAGCTAGCAATGAATGATAAGCAGGATAATTTATATTTTATGGCATCTGATACCAAGCTAGCAACGCAGTATGCTGTCCAAAATAATAACCCAGAACAATTTGAATCTTTATCAACAACAAATTCTGATGGTTTAGGACGAGAGAATTTTAGTTCCAGAAATGTAAACCCGGATTACATCGCCAAATACCAGACTGAAGCAGTCGTAAGTAGTGACGATGTAGTTTATTTTGATGAATCCATTGACGATAATGGTCAAGCTACCGGAGATATTGATGCTTACAATAATTTTAGAGTTTCAGGATCTGGTAATAATTCCACATTCAATCCAGCTAATTCCTTTAACATGGGAATGGGTATGGGCATGGGTATGATGAATCCTTTTGGAATGGGTATGATGAGTCCTTTTGGAATGGGAATGATGAATCCGTTCGGAATGGGGATGATGAGTCCATTTGGAATGGGAGGATTTTATGATCCATTTTGGAATCCTGGTTTTGGTTTCAATAGAGGTTTCGGATTTAGATCTGGCTTCAATATGGGTTTCGGAGTAGGATTTGGTTTTGGTAATTTCTATAATCCATTTATGGGTCCAAATCTAGGCTTTGGTTTCGGAGGATATCCAGGTTTTGGCAATAAGATTTTTGGAGGTAGACCAATATACATATTGCAGGAGGAGAATATGGTGATCGCAGAGTAGTGACCGGAGCTAGACCAACTAGAGGATCTTCTCTGGCAAATTCAGGTAGGAATTCAGCAAATGCTGCGATCCAACCTAATACTGCAAGAGCTCAAGCAAGACAAAATGTTT
>JBDNIP010000316.1:0-7393 GCA_041688245.1 Algoriphagus sp. | reverse complement strand
TGTGAGCTGAATTTCTTGAAACCGTTACGCTCGTAGAAGTTAATCGCACGGGGATTGTGCTCCCATACTCCTAGCCAGATATATTTCTTATTGGATTGCCTCGCAAAATCAACCGCTAATTCCAATAACTTTTTCCCTAGTCCCAAGCCAATATAATCTTCTAAAAGATAAAGTCTTGCGATTTCTAAACTTTCTGGATCATGGATATCAGTCTGGGCTGGGACAAGGTTCACTTTAGTGTAGCCAATGATCTCGTCTTGGGACAAGGCGATAAAAAATGTAGAATTTGGATTAGCCAGTTCCTTTTCAAATTGAGTTTCTGTGAATGCCTCATTCAAATAAGCCATTACATTTTCCAATTTATTATTGGCCGTGAAGGCCTCCAGAAATGATTTTCGAGCTATTTCCACTAGCTGCAAAAGATCAGCACGTGTCGCTTTTCTGATTTGAATTGGGCTGCTAATTGTAGTCACGATTGAGGTTTTTTAAAGCTACTTGGATTTGACTCAAAGGATATTCGCCTAAGATCGCTCGGAAGTTTCCAGAAGGGTGAATCACCACAAAACTTCCACAAGGATATGGGAATTTAAAAAATTGTTGGGCAAAAATCTGATCTGGGTCAGGACTCCACGAAATGACTTTTGGATATTTTCCGATTCCCGTTGCCTTCGAGTAGAGGTACACGGGAGGTGCTGCTTGATCTTTTTCTGCCCATTTGATAAGCGTTGCATGTTCCTTTTTGAAAGATGAGGCATTATTTCCTAGACCGGTAGAATTACACTCATCTTTGCCGGGATAGTAGATCACGATCAGCGACAGCCCAGATTCAAATGCTTCGAGATTTCCTGTTTTTTCGAAAAACAATTTTGGATAATCTACTTTTCCAAAAGGCATTCGATGGACCAAGACTTTCCCTCCTGCTTCATGAGGAATTCCAAAATAGGGGCCTTCGATAATCTGTTTTTCAAAGTATTCTTGACTTATCTCGCGACCCATTTCGTCTCGATAGCCAGATTGAGCTAAAGAAAACATAGTACCAACCAAAACTTGTATTGTTAAGAATAAAATCAGGAAACGTTTCATGGCCTCAAAAGTAATAAACCGAGCGGTATCAAACAGGCGAATTATGAATCGATCTCAATTTAAACGAGTCGAAAACCAAGGGGAAATAATCTCAAACCCCTAGCTAATTCCTTTTTTCTTGGAGGAGCGTTTCAATATCGTTTGCCAATTGATCGATCTCTAGCCGAAGGGTTCCATTGTAGATCCCACGAATTCGTTTAGTTTGGTCGACCAAAAGCACATGCTCAGTATGCAAAAATTCAGTGCTGTCTTTGGTAAACCCCAAGTCCTCCTCTGCAAAATATGATTGCCTGGCAAGGGTATAAATATCTCCTTTGCTTCCTGTCAAAAAATGCCAATTCTCAGAGGTGACTTTATTATTGATCGAATATTCCTTAAGCCGCGCTACATCATCAATCCAAGGTGTCACACTGTAGGAAAGAATGAGAAAATTCGGATGATTGCCAAATTTTTCTTCAATGAGCTTCAACTGAAGAGTCATTAAAGGGCAAATGCTCCCACAACTTGTGAACATAAAGTTTGCTATATGGACTTTCCCCTCAATGGAGGCCTGACTTATGGAATGATCATTCTGATCAGTTAATGAAAAGTCTGCAATCTGATGCTTCACAAGATCCTTTTCCTGTCCGACCTCTGAAATGAAAATTGGTCCAAAATCGGGTGTATTGTAGAAAGGTAAGTATTGAACTTCCTTCTGTTCATTGCACGAAAAAAGGAAGCACACAAGCCCTAGATTAATTAGCGACAAAAACGCTATCCGAGACATTTGTGCAATTTTTTGTCCCCAACAGACCATATCTTCTTCCATTTTTAATAACATAATTTGCTTTGATTTCACCGGAGTCGTACCACCATTTTTGGACACCAGACTCATGTCCCTTCTCATAGGTCATGATTCTGCTAAGCATCCCTTCGATATTCCATTCTTTCAGCTCACCTTGATATTCACCATTTTTGAAGAAATACTCCAATTGCTTTTGACCATTTGGCCACCAAGCCTCATAAATCCCATCTTTTTCGCCAGACTTAAACCGGCGTTTTTCTCTAAGTTCCCCATTTTCCCAATACTGTCTTTGTTCACCATGCAATACTCCATTTACAAAACTTGAAACAAATGCAGTATCAATACTTCCATCTTGAAGTCCGAACAGCCTTCCTGAAAATGGAGTTTTATCAAAAAAAACTACACCATTAGAATTACTGATACGCTTATGGGTATCTGGGAAAATCAGCTCGGTTTCTGCTACTTCTGCATTACCACAACTGAAGATTAGGAAAATCCAACTACTGAGAAACAGTCCCCGGAGTTCCATAATAGCCACTTCCATTAAGATAAGGGTCCTTATTTGTTATGTGATAATGATAAATCCCATTAGGATAATCATCCGTAGCAGTAGTATGACCATGAAATGCATCTAAAGAACTTTCTTCGATAGGGCTTCCGTTCTCCTCAGGTCCATATACTGGAAATCCATCCAAAAGAAATCCCATTAATGCTGATTTGGTAGCCACTACCTCTGTTAGATAAATCGGCTCAACATGGTAATGATAAGCTCCAGATGCCTGAGGGTGTCCATAATATTGATCAAAACTCCCCACCTCATTAGTCAATGGCTGATTTGGACCAGCATACTGGTTGTAAAAAGGGACGCCATTTAATGATACACCAATTGCTCCCAATGGGGTCGCTATTGTATTAGCAGCCCTACTTGGATTTATAGGAATCTTAAAGGAATAGGCGAATGATCGAATCGAATTTGGGTTTTTCTGGAATTCATTTCCGCCAAATGTAGTTCCCGAAAAATTCTCATACAGCAGTGAACTTGAAGCATAGTAAATGCTTTTATGATCGGGAGCTCCAGAAGTTTTGATTGTAACAAAAGTCCCATCTGAAGTAATGCTGCTTGCTCCATAGATTTTTAAATAAATTTCCGGCACTTCAGCACCATTGGTAATTGAATCATTAATACCAATTGGGTCGATATCATCATCGTTTCCGCAGGAAATACAGATTACTCCAATTAGAAGCAGTGGTAACAAAGAGAGTTTTAATAGTCGCATCATGATTTTTTAATTTACTCTTATGACGCGAAGTGTCTTCTAATCCCTCGGGCGAGGCAGTCTTTTTTTCTGAATACCTAGCAAATCCTGAATCAAATCTCCAATAATCTCCTCAAATAGAACCTGTTGACTCGGATTACAGATTTCTTTTAATTGTTCGAAATGATTATAGGTCATTATCAATTTTTCACTTTCGAGTATATTGATTTCGGTTAAAAGTGAATCTTGAGTTGAGAAGTTTTGATCCTCTGATTTGAGAAAACTGAAATACTCTCGAATTAGTAGCTTTTTTGCTTGATTGATTTTAGACATCCCCTGATGATGATTTTCCGCCAATTCTGAATATATCTCTATCTGTTTTTCATCTAATTGCAGTTTCTTAATTATGACACTTTTTATTTCCGGACTTTTTCTTTGGAGAAGCATCTTTTGCTTTCCAAACATCATGGCGATCAATGTAATATTGAGCGCGACCATGATTAGAAAGGCTATTTTCAAAAGTGTATTACTTTTCATCTGCGTAAATATTAAAATCAGAAAATAGTTCCGAATAAGGACCAGTTTCCGATGAAGTTGGAGATTGGCCTAGATAGGAAATTATAAAGAATAGATTCCCTCCTACAATAAGGGCAATAGAAGCAGCTGCCGAAATCCACTTCAAAAGACTTAGCGTGATTACCACCTGTTTTTGAGTTTGGATTTTGAGCTGAATCTTCTCAAAAGCGTCAAATGGTGCTTGAGCTCGCTCGATGCCTTCGATACTTGCTAATACTTTATCTATCCGCTTGTCCATTTTCTTTAAGACGTTAATTTTCTTTAAATCCCTCGGTTAGGATATTTTTTTTCTAACTCTTTTTTCAAGTTGGCTTTTGCACGTTGCACAAGCGATTCCACTGCTTTGCGTGTAATCTTCATGATTTCTGCAACTTCCTGCTGCGGGAGATCCTCAATCTGAGTTAAGATAAAAGCAGTTTTTTGATTTTCTGATAAACTATCGATTACCTGAAAAAGAATTTTCGCTTCCTCCTGATTTTCCAATTTCACTCCTGGGTGCATAAAATCCACTGCTTCAAACTGAATTTCCCCAGTATCTTTTCGATAAAGCGAGCTGAAGATTCCAAATCGTTTCTGGCTGTTTTTCTTTCGGAGAAAATCTAATGATTTGTTCACAGAAATCATGTAAACCCATGTACTGACCTTGGATTCAGATCGGTAAGCAGAGGCAGAATTATAGATCGTCAAAAACACATCCTGAAGTAGCTCCTCTGCATCTTCCGCATTTTTGGTATAGCTAAGTAGTGTGTTATAAACCTTAGACGAATACCGATCATAGAGCTCCTTGAATGCTAGGTCATTCCCTTTGACGAGTAATTCTAAGAGTTGCAGATCAGTGATTTCCAAATTTTAAAAAGGTAGCTAGCTTATTTGATAAGACTTTATTTTGAGAAAGATAGGAAATCAAAAAATTAAGACTGTGAAATCTTTCATTTCCATCTACATTCGTAACCTTTATACTATTGTCTCACCAGAAATCCTTAACACTTTAAACTAGATCACATGAGGTTAAATCCACCCTTTACCAATAGTTGGTCAGTTACTGAAAGCTTGGAACCTGACAAAATCTGAATTTTTCCATTCACCATTCTTCCTGTTTGTACTTCTATTTTCTCCAAGGCAAAGCCATGTTCTTTCTTTTCTCTAAGCACCAAGACATACATTTTACCGTCGGACTCAATCACTGCGGTTGTTGCAACAGACAAGCCTTGTTGAGGATCAGTTTGGATTTTTGCTTCGATAAACATCCCTGGCACTAGCATAGATTCTTTCGATTCATCTATCAAATCTGCATGCACATTGATTTGTCTAGCCTCATTGATGGACTGCCCCACCATAAATACTTCAGCGATCAAGATTTCTGAATAAATCTCAGGAATATGAACTGCTACTGTTTGCCCTTTTTTAATGCGTATTACATCTTTTTCGAAGACCACCAATTCCATGTGTAAATGCTCCTTGCTTATCAAGCTTACCGCTACATCTCTAGGCTGGATATAAGCTCCTGGAACCACATTTATGGCGGTTACAAATCCTGCAATGGGTGAGTATATAGGCACCTTTGATCGGATTGATTCAGGCTGCAGCTCTTCCACATTGATTCGAAGCAATCCTAATTGACGCTTCAAACTTTCTGCTTTTGCTCTTGTGCCTTGATAATCTGCTTCTGCCTTCAGATAGTTTTTTTGAGAGGCAATCTGCTCTCCGTAAAGTGTCTTTTGCCGATCATATTCTGATTTGAGATAGCTTAACTGACTTTTTGCCTCCAGGTAGTTTTGTTGCAGCAGGATGAATTCCGGATTTTCAAGGTAAAACAGCACCTCCCCTTTTTTGACAGACTGCCCTTCCAGCAATTCCAACCCACTTACATAGCCTCCGTAGAAAGTCGTCACTTCTTGCATGTTCTCCACTGGCACTCGAACTGCACCTTGAACAGTAATCTCCTCAGCAAATTGACTGCTGTCCATTTTTCCCCAGGCCATATTCATTGAATTAAATTGATCCAAAGTCAACGTAATATTCCCTCTTCGCTAGAAACTTTACTTATTTCAATACCAGCGGTTTCGGAAGATTTCTGACCACAGGAATAAGTGAAAATCCAGACTAAAAGCGCAAGAATAAATCGGAAGGAACGTAATTTGGTCTTCATCAGTCGATCAGGTAATTTATTTTCAAAATAATAAGCTCGTGTTCGTAGCTGCTTTGCAGGTATTGAAGTGTAATATTTCTTGAGTTTTCCAGCAGCTGTGCATATTGGAGAAAGTCGATTTCTCCCTCTTGATAGGCTCGCTGCGCTTGTTGGATCAATTGCTCAGCCAATAGTCTCCCCTCATCTTCATAGTATCGGATGATCTGCTCTTGTTGGATCAGTTGAGTTTGCAATTGGCTATAATTACTTCGAAGCCTGTTTTCATAGCTTTCTGACTCCAGCGCTATTTGCTCCTGTTGTAATTGAAAGGATTTGATTTGAGCTCGATGAGAACCGAAAAATAAAGGGATTGCCAAACCGGTCTGAAAACCAGGGTACACTGCTGCGTTAGGTCCTGGGTTAGTACCACGGAATAAATCGACTGAGATATCTGGTAGCAATTTTCGTTTTTCAACCTGTACCTGATGAGCCGCTTGAATGGTCAGCCCCTCAAAATATTGTATACCGGGATGTGCACTCCAGTCTGCCTGGTTATCCAATTTCAAATCTGTTTGGGTTCGACTCACTTCCAAATCATCCACCCAGTTTAACTGAAGCTTGAGTTGGTCTAAGGCTACTTTGTAATTTTGATTTGCCTCGGATTTTTTGAGTTTAATCTCCTGAAGTTTTCCCGCTGCTGTCAATTTCTCCAAATAGTTCGTTTCCCCTGTTTCAAATCTTCTCTTTGCTGCATTGGCAAAAACAGTATACAGACTATCTAGGAAATCATAATTATCGCTCAGGCTTTGGAAATACTGAACGGTCAAATAAGCCTTACTCACTTCACCTCGAACCCTCATTTTCTCAAGTTCTGACTCTTGCTGTCTAATTAATGCCTGATCTTGAAGCACATTTTTCTGAGCGGCATATAGGGAAGGGAATGCAAAACGCTGACTTACTCCCCAAACGCGGTTGTAAACTCCGTTTTCGGCAATATCATTTTTATCATAGCCATAGTAAACGGTTGTTTTATCCACATTCCAACTCGCTCCTTGTCTAGCCATAGCAACTTCAGTGGACTTTTCTGCAGCTTGAATCTTGAGATTTCTTCCTTCAGCAAGCTCAAGCGCGCCTTCCAGAGTTAAAGGTATAGCTCCCTCCTGTGCCATAAGCGGAGCTGCCAAAAAGAACAAAATCAAGGTTGTGATGACTTTCGAACTTAATCCAAGCTTCTCTTTTTTCTCTTTGAAAAGCACATACAGCACCGGTAGTACAAAAAGCGTCAGGATTGTAGCCGTGAACAAACCTCCGACTACAACCGTGGCCAAAGGCCGTTGTACTTCTGCACCAGCAGAAGAGGAAATTGCCATCGGCAGGAATCCTAAGGCTGCAGCAGAAGCAGTCAGTAGAACTGGACGTAATCGTTCCTTGGCTCCAAATCTCACAAGCTCTTTAAGATTAGTGAATTTTGACTCCAAGGATTTAAAATGTTCGATCAATACTATGCCATTCAATACCGCAATCCCAAACAAGGCAATAAATCCAACACCGGCAGAGATACTAAAC
>JBDNIP010000315.1:0-4365 GCA_041688245.1 Algoriphagus sp. | reverse complement strand
ATGTTCATTTTGGGCTAACTGAAGCATGTTTTTTCACGGTTTTAGTTTTACTCGGACGCCAGTAAAAATTCACCTTCTCTTCATTTCATCGAAGCCACAGATATAATCGAATACCTTTTCAAGGCTTGAAACGCTACATGCCTGAGCTTTAACTCGCTCAATCTGATTATCAAACAACCCAATTCTTAAGTCGGATTTCCGGAAGACAATTCTTTTTCTAAGAAGATAAGACCAAAAGGCCGTTTGCCCTTTCTAATACCTACGTCTTCATAATCAAAAGATAAGGCATAAAATGGATTTTTAGTACTGGTTATTTGGGTCTGCTTTAATTATTTGAAAAAATTGTTGGGTGACGGGTGTTGGATGTTGGGTGACAGATGTTTGATGCCGGGTGACAGATGTTTGATGTTGGGTGCTGGATGACGGATGTTGGGTGTCCGATGTTTGATGCTCGATGCTGGATTGCCGATGTCTTACAGGCCTATTTGAAATATTTATTGATTGATATTTTAGTGTTTTCTGCTAAGTTATCTGAATACGCGAAGCGTTGTTTTAGAGTTGAAGGTTTTCTAGCTACGGATTTACTTTTTCTGGTTTTCCGGTAAGTTTATAGGCTTGAATCAGGATTTTAAGCGGCAAGCCTAACAATACGGAAAGGTTTCGGATCATATCAATTGTCAAGGCTCTTTTCATGTTTAGCACAAGGCTAACAGTTGTTTTACTGCCAATGGCTAGAATCAAGTCTTTATCCTTAAATCCTTTTCTCTCCATTGCTTCCCTAATTGCATCAATGGGATCGGACAAGGCGATCGGGTTCTGTTTCTTTTTGTATTTATCAATTCAGGTAACCAACAACTCTACTTCCATTCCTTCTGCACTGTCAGCATCTGCTTCAAAAATCTTAGAAAGTCTTTGCACCTGTGTTCTAGTATTCCTGGGCTGTAGTTACCATCTTTTCCCACTTCATGATTTCAATTTGGTTTACGGATTAAAATTGATTCATGCATTCCGCATCAACTTTGTCATATACTGAGTGGGTGAGGGGGTTCGGATGAATTTGATAAAGACCCATTGTCTTGGGAAACTTATCTGAACTATCAATCTGTACTTGTTTCTGGCGATGCTAAACAGCACCCGAGTATCTTTTATTGGATCAGTATCTGAAAAATCTTCTAAAACGTCCAAAGCTTTTAACCAATTCGCATATTTGGTGATGGATATCCATGTTTCTAAGCTTGATTTGGCATTCGGATGCTTTTGATAAAACTTATTCAGATTTCTGACAGCTATGATTTTTCAAAGCAAGTCGTTTCAATAAACTTCAAGAGATATTGAAAAATTTTCAAACTGAAAACAAACTGTTGTATTGCAGTACCTAAAACATGGAATAATTTAGTTTATCTAAGAATCCCCTTTTCTTGATCATAAAAGAAATCCGTATCAATTTTCTTCCCATTTCTTCCCAATCCTGCACCATGAAGAATAGGTTTAGCAAGTTCTTGAATTGGTAGAACATACAATCTTTGGGATTCGAAGGTTTTCTTCCGATTCCCTAGACAATAAATACAAATTGATCTTTGTGTACTGCAAACCGCCTGAAATAAAAACGCCTTGCAGCATCACCGCTGGGAATTTACAGTAAGTAGCTAATGGAAGGTCTTCTCTTTTCAGGACTAGTTCGTAAATGCACGGACTTACGATTAAGTTAAGCAAAGTAGCGCTCAGCAAACCTCCCAGAATAACCACAGCCGTTGGACTCTGGATTTCATTTCCCGGCTCTCTACTTTTCAAAACAGACGGAACATAGCTAAAGCAGTCATAGGCGCAAGCGTGTAGGGGAGGGTACTAGGTCCATGAATAGCTAATAAAATTCAGCAGAGGTCATTTTAGCTAGGGGAAAAAAGCCATAAGAACTAGGGAGGTTTCACAGATTGGTGAAGGATTGAACATCTTGTGAAATGAAAATCTGTCTGCCGACAATGGTAGGTTCGATAAGGAGCCTTTGTGTAGGCTTATCTTAAAAGTAATGGAACGAATAGCTGGTGTAAAGAGCTGCTATTCTATGTATGATGAATCGCTGTATACTATCCCGCGTACTGCCTGTCCCGAGTATCGGCGTACGCAGCTTGTAAGACTGTGTGCTTGCCAGCGTAAGCTCAGCTTGTCAGAGAGACCGGACTAGGATATGTACTCGATTGGTGGTTTGGCTTTTATATGTATTTAATCAATTCTTCGACTAACTTAAATACCGTTGTTGATGATTCTTCTTCTGCATAATTCGTATGGTCAAAAAATGCATCATTTCTTTTAGCTCTTTCAATTGCTAAATCTCTTCTAACTTTATTTATTTTAGTGTCAATTCCCTCTAATAACTCAAATATTTCATCAGTAATTATTTTCGAAGACTTTCCGTCATAAGTTATTCCGAAATATTTTAACAGTTCGTTGATTTTATCGTCATAATCATTTCTATTCATTCCCCCACCTTGGTGGTCGTTGAAATGAAGTATTATCCAATATTCAAAAGCTTGATTTGAATAAGCAACACCAAAATTATTAGCTTCTGCAATTTGAACAGCATTGTTAAAGTCGGTATTGCTAAAGTCATCTTTGTCAAATACACACCAAACTTGTTCGTATGTCCTTTCTTCAGATAATTGTTTTGCTCTATTGACTAAAGATACTGTATTGTATCCTTCTCCTATTGGCTTAATTGTAGCAGTTGATAATTTAAATTGTCTGAAATAGGACGGTTCTGTATTTTTTCCCTCACAAACAATTAAAATAGTTGGTTTCTCTAATTTTGAAGGTTCATTTCTATCTAAAATGGGTTCGTCCCTTCTACTTTTTTTTAGATTTTCTAAATGCTTCTTTCTTTTAACAGTTTGGTCTGCTTTTTTGTCCTTCATTTTCATAATCTAATCTTGTTGAATTAGATTATCGAAATATTCTAAATAAGGAACTGCTCCATATTTACCTCTGATATAATTATCTTCAAAAGGGTCATTTTTTCTTACATCATCTGATTTGAAATCAGCCAATGAATAAAGTTTACCTTCCCCAAATTTATTTTTTTCAGTAAACCATACTTGGTCTCTTCTAAATAACCCTGAACTTAATAAGTTTGTATCGTGCGTATTGAAAAGTAATTGTGCGTTTTTAGGGTTCTTTTCTTTCGAGTTAAATAATGAAACGATTTTGCATACTAAGTTAGGGTGTAGCTTAGCGTCAAGTTCATCAATTACCAAAGTGTGACCATTTTCTAATGAGTCTAATACAGGTCCTGTAAGTGCAAAAAATTTTCTTGTTCCAAAAGATTCATCACTGTCCAACGACAAATTTACTTCACCTACTAGATTATTATTATCGTCATATTTCTTGTGTGAAGTAAGTACGTCAGAAAGAAATTCGGCACCTTCATCTTCCTCAGATTTTTTAATAATAAACTCTTTTAACTCTTTCGGCATATCATTGGGAAGTTTTTTCAAGTCTAACATTTCTACTTGAATAGCTTGAATCCCCAAGTCAGCTGCCTTTAACAAGTCTAAAATCTTAGCTTTGAAATTTGAATTTTTAGCTTTATTGATTGTATATCCTTCATAGCCACCTTGCTCAGTTTCTGCAATTGTTCCAATGTTTTTAAACCATTCAATGATATTAACTGATGTTTTTTCGTTGAACTGAGCAGCTACAGATAGCAGTAATGCATTATCTCTAATTAACTCTTCTTTTACCAATGTATTAACTTTTTGAAAACTCCTTTTGTGAGTTTCAAAATTTTGATAATCACGATAGAATAATTCAATTTCTTTTGTCTTAGGTTTAGAATATAACCATTCCGAAACAACAATTTTATTAGTTACTTCAAAGCCATATCTGTATAAAATGTTTTTATGGGTAAAGATTACTTCAAATTCACTTGGCTCTTTTTCTGAAATTGAATTTAGTTTAAATGGTTCAACATAGATTTTGTCTCCCTTCTGACTATCCTTTGATGAAGTAATTACAAATCTTTTCATAAAGACTAATGCTTCGATAAACTTACTCTTACCGCTGGCGTTTGCCCCATAAATCACACAGCTTTTTAGCAACCTAAGATTATGATCAGTGTCTTGGAAAATGTTTTCATCTTCTCTTGTGTCTTTATCATAGTTTGAAGCAATAAAACTAAGTGTAGCCTTATCTTTAAAAGTCCTGAAGTTCTTAATTGAGAATTGAACTAGTATAATAAAATTGTTTTTCGTAATTATATTGCTAAAATAGCTTTTATTTTACAATAAAACGAATTTTAAAATGGGTTATTGCTGTGGCAACTAGTCGATCTCAGTTTTTCAGCTTGCAGGTAACTTACTTATTGCCATACCT
>JBDNIP010000314.1:0-2961 GCA_041688245.1 Algoriphagus sp. | reverse complement strand
ATTTCTTTTTTTCGCTTTCCTTCCTCGGTGAGATAAATTCGAACTGATCTCTTATCCACTAAGTCTGGCTTTTTGAAAATCAATCCTTTTTCTTCCATGGTCTTCAGCATTCGCGTGAGACTTCTGGTTTCTAATCCTATTTGAGGGGCTATTTTGGTTGCGGGAGTACCGTCTTTTGAGTTAATATTAATCAGCACAAAGCCTATAGCTGTCGTAAAACCCTCACTTACTGCTTGTTGATTATACATACGTGAGATGGCATGCCATGAGCTCTTAATATGATAATCAACTGTTTCTTCCCGCTTCATTATCTGGTGATTATTTTATTTTAAAAAGATGAATTTAAAAAAAATATTGTGTGCATGCATACTAATTTAAAAAAATTTATGGGCACATCACTATTTAAAGAACTAGATCACTTCTACAGCAAAATACTCTCCTTCCAAAATCTTTGGACAGGAGAGTATACAGAATAAATTGAAGATTAATATAGAAAACCAGCGTAAATGATCTGTTTTGATAATTGTCAAAAAAGGTTACTTGTTGATTTCTAATTCAATGTACTTTTTTTGCCTCATAGATTGCTACAATTTCTGACTCATATTTTTTGTGAATTACTTTTCGTTTCAATTTCATTGTCGGGGTCAACTCACCAGTTTCAATATTCCATGAGTTTCCGAGTAACTTATAGCGCTTTACTTGCTCCCAGTTCGCAAAAAAACTGTTAGCAGTTTCGATTTCCCGATCGTATTTCTCGAGGATTTCTGGCGTAGAAATCATCTCAATATCGCTAGTATATGGAATGCCCTTGTGCTTACAATATTCCTTGAGTGCTTGGAAGTTAGGTACAATTAATGCTGCCGGATAATTTTTATTTTCTCCGACGACCACCAATTGATCAATTAAGGTTGACTCCTTAAACTTATTTTCCATAACCTGCGGTGCCACATATTTTCCACCTGAAGTTTTAAACATTTCCTTCTTTCGATCTGTGATCTTCAAATAGATTCCATCAAGTTCACCAATGTCACCAGTATGGAACCATCCATCTTTCAAAACTTCAGCAGTTTGCTCAGGCTCTCTGTAATAGCCTAGCATTACATTTGGTCCTTTTACTAGGATCTCCCCATCCGAAGCGATCTTTACCTCAACGTCATCTATCAATTTACCTACCCAACCAATTCTGATTTCTTCAAAATTACAAATCGAAGCAGAGACAACAGGGGATGTCTCTGTCAATCCATAACCTTCACACACCTTAATTCCTGCAGCCCAAAATACTCTTGATAAACGAGGCTGTAATGCAGAAGCTCCTGAATTGATCTGTAAAACTTCTCCACCCAGTGCCTCACGCCATTTACTGAATATGATCTTATTGGCTAGTTTCAGTTGAAAATCATACCAAGGGCCCATAGCTTTACCAGGATCGTATCTTAATCCTAAATTCAATGCCCAGAAGAATAAGTTTCGTTTTACTCCAGTCAGTTCATATCCTTTTGCGACAATCTTATCATAGATTTTTTCAAGTAGTCTTGGTACTGTATTGAATATATGGGGTTTAACTTCTTTAAGATTCTCACCTATTGTCTCCATACTCTCAGCATAGTAGATTGAATAGCCTAAAAACATATTGCCAAATGAGGCTGATCGTTCGTAGATATGGCAGAGAGGTAAGAAGCTCAATACACGGGAAATGCCTTTCTCAGGAGTGAAAATCTTTCCAACCTGAATAATATTTGACAATATATTAGTGTGGGTGAGCATCACCCCTTTGGGTCTTCCAGTAGTTCCACTGGTATATATTATAGTGAACAAATCTCCTGCCTTTACTGAAGCCTTAGAATCTTCAAGAACCTGATGGTCTTTAGAAGCCCCTTTTTCAAGGAACTCATTAAATGGAATAGCTCCAGCTATATCATCAAAAGAAATTATTGTTCTAGTGCCAGATGCTATTTTAGCTTTGTCGTAAATTTGCCGGTCACCTACAAAAATTAGTTTTACCTCAGCATGATCAAAGATGTATTCATAATCTGAAGAGGTAATAGTAGGGTACATGGGTACTGATATTGCACTTATCTGCTGCAAGGCAAAATCTACAAAATTCCATTCTGGACAATTATTAGAAATCAGAGCTACTTTATCCCCAGGATGTATCCCGTATTCGAGGAAAGCTAAGCTTAGCTTATCCACTATTTCTTTAACCTGCTTGGAAGAAAAAGTAATCCAAGATCCATTTACTTTCTTTGCTGAGGCAATTTCTTTATCAAAGTTGGCTATCTGGTAAGGTATTAGATCAAATACTCTAGTTAAATTCATGGTTTAGCTGTTTGGGTTCATATAATATTACCAAAGCAATTGTTAAAAAACAATAGTGTACCCGCTACTTTGCTGATTGGATTTAACTAGCATAATAGATAGTCTATTGAAAAGCTTTCTACTAAGGTGTCTTTTCTTGAGTTTTTAACAAAATTCATTGAGGTAATTCTAAAGCTATCCATCTAAAATCATTCTGTACTTTCTAAAACTATTTTTTAAGTGATTAATTTCTGCTCAGGCATATTTGAAACTAAATCTGACTTCTTGTGTTCTTGGCATATCTATTACATACTCATCGATGAATGCTCAAATTGGGAATAGTTTATGCTCTAAATGGATCGCAGGACACTATTTTCATTTAAGCAATTGTTGATTAATTTTTCAGCCGGTATTACTTTCAGTTTTTTTATCTTGAAGTATATCCTACCCTTTATCAATTCTCCTTTTTTGAAGTCCTCTGAATCGAAAATCAGGCCACTGGAGTATTATACCAATTAGTACAAAAAAAGCCGTATATAATTTGTATATTCGAGCACGGGAAAACGGGTCAGTAAAACGATACATGAAAGTCTGTCTACACTTAAATCGTTAAGAAGAAAGCAGACCTCGCTGCAAAAAGAAAGGCGTATCTACGCCTTGATTTGT
>JBDNIP010000313.1:0-7661 GCA_041688245.1 Algoriphagus sp. | reverse complement strand
TTTTACTGCGGACTGTCCTCTCCCCATTCCGTATGAAAAGTACCTTCCCGGTCAATCCGCTCATAGGTATGTGAACCAAAGTGATCACGCTGAGCCTGTATCAGATTTAAAGGAAGATTGGAAGAAGTGTAAGCATCAAAGTAACTCAATGCAGAAGCCAGCCCAGGAACTGGAATCCCACTTTGCGCAGCATAGGCTACCAAGCCGCGAACGGCCGGCAATGTTTCCTGAACTTTCTCCACAAAAGCGGGTGATAGCAGCAAGTTTGCCAAATCAGGTTTTGCGGTAAATGCATCAGCGATATCCGCCAACAGTCCTGCTCGGATGATACAGCCAGCTCGCCAGATTTTGGCAATCACTGCCATATCCAACTCATACCCATACGCTCGGGAGGCAGCTTCCAGCTGATGTAATCCTTGGGAATAGCAAACAATAAAAGAGAAATACAAGCCCTGCTCCGCCTTAGAAATTATTTCTTCTTTTGAAATAGCAATTGGTTCTGGTCTAGAATATAATTGATCAGCCAGCACTCGCTCCTCCTTTAGTGCTGAAATCTCCCGCATGCTCACAGCCATATCGATCGTCGGAACAGGAATTCCCAGATCCATCGCGTTTTGAGAAGTCCACTTTCCGGTCCCTTTTTGCTTGGCCTTATCCAAAATCAGATCCAGCAAATCTCCATCCGTGAGCGAATCCTTTTGGGTAAAAATCTCAGCCGTAATTTCTACCAAAAAAGATTGAAGCCTTCCAGAATTCCAAGTTGAATAAACTTCATGAAGTTCAGTATTTGATAAGCCAACAGACTTCTTCAATAAATCATAGATCTCAGAAGTCACCTGCATCATGGAATATTCGATGCCATTATGAACCATCTTCACATAATTTCCGGCTGATTTTGGACCCAAATAAGCAACACATGGTTCGCCATTGTACTTAGCTGAAACCGCTTCAAAGATCGGCTTCACATACTGATAGGCCTCTTTATCTCCTCCGGGCATAATACTCGGACCTCTTCGAGCACCTTTGGCACCACCACTTACACCTGACCCAAAAAAATGAATTCCCTTTTCTTTTAAATACCCTTCTCTTCGATCAGTATCCGTGAAAAATGAATTTCCGCCATCAATGAGAATATCGTCTTTATCCAGATGCGGCAGTAAGCTTTCTATTACTTGGTCCACGATTTGTCCGGCGGGAACCAAAAGCATAATCTTTCTAGGTAGGGTGAGTGATTTGGTAAATATCACGATATCCGAAGTCGCAGCTACTTGATCTGGATGTCCCTCCGCTTTGAGCGCAGCGACTTGATCCGCATTTAGATCATATCCTAAAGCTTTGAAACCATTGTCTGCCACATTCAAAATAAAATTCCTACCCATCACTCCTAGACCTATCAGGCCAAAATCATATGTTCCTTGCATTGCGTTGTGTCTTTATCAATTCATGAAAACCAAAGTCAATTCATCTAATCGGCTAAAAGATTGAAATAAATGAGCCTTATTCTGACAACTTATACTTCAAAAATAACTTATGAAAGTGACCTATAAAGCTTTTTAGCAAAAACTATTAGCCATAATTCAACTTATGGCTCTGTTATACTATGAATAAATCTAGATCTTCTAATGAAAAAAACTCAAAACCAGATGCTGATTATTTTTGGAGCTTCAGGTGATTTGACAGCCCGAAAATTAATACCAGCACTTTTCAACCTTCACAAGGATAAGCATCTACCAGAGAATTTTGTCGTCATGGGTGTGAGCCGAAGCTCAATGACTGATGATGATTTTCGAAAAAAAGTCATAATTGAAAGCCAGTTTTTAAAGAACGAACTAAGCTCGGAAGACGCATCTTTTATAGAGAATTTTTCAGACAAGCTTTTTTATACCGATCTGGGAGAAGATTACGATAGTAGCTACACGCTACTAGCCAATCAGATCCAACATTTGAACGAAAAATTTAACACCGATGAAAATTACATCTTTTATCTGTCTACTCCTCCAAGCCTATATGAGCCGATCGCAAAAAATCTTTGTGAAGCAGGATTGACCAAAGAGGACGAAGGATGGAAGCGAATTATCGTAGAAAAACCATTCGGCTATGATTTGGCTTCAGCTAAAGCACTCAATGAAGGATTGCATAAGCATTTTCAAGAATCTCAAATCTATCGAATAGACCATTACCTCGGCAAAGAAACAGTGCAAAATGTCTTGGTAACCCGTTTTTCAAATTCAATTTTTGAGCCAGTCTGGAATCGACGTTACATCCATCATGTGGAAATCACCAATGCAGAGACCGTAGGAGTGGGAAAACGCGGCGGTTATTACGACAAATCAGGAGCGCTGCGGGATATGTTTCAGAGCCATTTACTTCAGATAATTTCATTGATTGCGATGGAGCCGCCAATCAACGCTGATCCAGAAGAGATTCGAAATGAAAAAGTGAAAGCCTTAAAGTCTATTCGAATCATGAAGGATGATGAGACAATCCTCAAAAATACGCTCCGCGGACAATATGTGGCCTCTACTATCGATGGTACGAAAGTAAAGGGCTATCGGGAAGAAGATGGAGTAAATCCTGAATCCACAACCGAAACTTTTGCTGCTATAAAATTTTTCATTGATAATTGGCGCTGGAGCGATGTGCCATTTTATGTGCGTACAGGCAAAGCCATGCCCACCAAAGTCACTGAAGTGGTTATCCATTTTAAAAGTCCACATCATGACATATTTAAAAGTCAGGACATTTTCAAAAAAGACAATAAGCTTATTATCCGGATTCAGCCCGATGAAGGAATTTTGATCAAATTTGGGGTAAAAGTCCCTGGACTAGGTTTCCTTGTCGAGCAGGCAAATATGGATTTTTATTATTCAGACCTAGAGTCTGCTCATGTCATGGATGCTTATGAACGGCTTTTATTGGATGCCATGCAAGGAGATACTACACTTTATGCACGAGCAGACGAAGTTGAAGCGGCTTGGAAGTTTGTTGACCCAATATTAAAATGCTGGGAAAATAGTCCTCGAGTCAATACCTATGGCTACTCTGCTGGTACCTGGGGCCCAAGAAACTCGGATGAGCTAATTGAAGATAGCTTTGGCTGGAGAAATCCAGGAGATTTATTGACCGATGAATCGGGCTTCTGCATTCTCTGCTAATTATCAATTACAAAACCTTTTCAACATGCATTTAACTATTTCCAGTTCTAAAGAAAAACTGGCGGATGAATTTTCCTGCCAGTTTCAAAAATTGACTGAATCTCGAGAAAAAGTTCACGTTGCGCTTTCAGGTGGAAGTACTCCAAAAGTCGTCTTTGATTATTTGGCCGAAAATTTTGCTGCAAAGATTGATTGGTCAAAAGTCTTTTTCTACTGGGGAGATGAACGATGCGTGCCACCGACGGATTCGGAAAGCAATTACAAAATGACGGTTGATCATCTGTTATCAAAAATTACTATTCCGGCTGGAAACATTTTCCGCATACATGGCGAAAGTAATCCTGCCGAAGAAGCTATTCGTTATGGAGCGGTTCTAGATCAGCAACTATCAAAATCAAATGATATTCCTCAGTTTGACTTGGTGATGCTCGGCTTGGGAGATGATGGGCATACTGCATCAATATTCCCAGCTTCGGTTCAGCTTTGGGATTCTTCTCGCAACTGCGAAGTAGCAATACATCCGGACTCTGACCAAAAACGGATAACGATCACTGGAAAGATTATTAATAATGCAAAGCGGATCACTTTTTTGGTGACTGGAGAAAGCAAATCCGAAAAAGTTTACGAAATTGTAAAGCAAGAAGGAGATTTTCGTAGCTATCCGGCCAGTTTGGTCAATCCTACAACAGCAGACCTGATTTGGTTTTTAGATCAGAAAGCCGCAAAAAAACTCTAACCGTAATTCTTAAAATTAACCAAACTATATTTTTATGAATACTGTAAAATCTTACGCTGCCAAACATGCAGATCAACCGCTTGCACCTTTTCAACTTCAAAGAAGAACTCCCGGACCATTGGATATGGAGATTGATATTCTCTTCTGTGGAGTTTGTCATTCCGACATCCACACTGCAAGAAATGAGTGGGGCGGTACTATTTTTCCAGTAGTCCCAGGACATGAAATTGTCGGTAAAGTAATCTCCGTAGGTTCAGAAGTCACCAAACATAAAGTGGGCGACACAGTCGGTGTGGGCTGTATGGTAGATTCCTGCGGAAGCTGCGAGAGTTGCGATGAGGACTTGGAGCAATTCTGTGAAAAAGGAATGTCAGGAACTTACAGTTCTTATCTTCCGGATAAGAAAACTATTACATATGGTGGATATTCTACCCAAATCGTAGTGACAGAAAAATTTGTGCTTTCGGTTTCTGATAAGCTACCAATCGAAGGGATCGCACCTTTGCTATGTGCAGGTATCACCACCTATTCTCCATTGAAGCACTGGAATGTGAAAAAAGGTGATAAAGTAGCTGTGGTAGGACTGGGCGGACTGGGACATATGGCCGTAAAAATTGCGGCAGCAATGGGAGCAGAAGTCACCATGCTTAGCCGTTCTCCAGAGAAGGCGAAGGATGCTGATTACCTCGGAGCGCATCATTTTGAGTTGACGACCGATCCAAAAAATATGAAGCGATTGAAAGGATCTTACAATCTGATTATAGACACAGTATCTGCCTCTCATGATTATTCAGCTTATTTAAATTTATTGAAAGTAAATGGGGTCATGGTCTTGCTGGGAGTTCCCCCCACACCTGAGCAAATCCATGCAACAGCCTTGATCTTTGGACGAAAGAGTTTGGCAGGATCGCTGATCGGTGGAATCAAAGAGACTCAGGAAATGCTGGATTTCTGTGCTGCGCATGGCATTGTTTCCGATGTGGAAGTAATCGCAATGGACGAGATCAATGAAGCTTATGAGCGTACGATCGCAGGAGATGTACGATATCGATTTGTGATTGATATGGCTACACTGAAAGACTAAGCAAAACTTCATTACGCAAAAAGCCACTCCAGATAATTCTAGAGTGGCTTTTTTAATGAAAATCTATTTACAGCGTAGGTTTCTCTGTTTGAAATGGAAGTAAATTTGCTGATTGTTTAAGATTTAAGTTCTGATTAGAAAATGGACACATTTATCATAGATTTGAGCTGGCGCAAAATAGTTATTTACCGAAAATGCGAAAAACTCAAATCAGTTTTTAAACTCCTTCAAATAATCCTCCCAAGCCCAAATTAGGCTTGATTTTCAAATGTTTATAAGCCAACTCCGTTGCCATACGACCACGAGAAGTCCGTTTCAAATAGCCTTCTTGAATCAGAAAGGGCTCGTAAACTTCCTCAATCGTCTCAGCTTCCTCGCTACAAGCCGTAGCAATCGTGCTTAACCCTACAGGTCCACCTTTGAATTTTTCTATGATCGTCAGTAAGATCCGATTATCCATCTCATCCAAGCCATTGACATCGACGTCCAGTGCATTGAGTGCAAACTGTGCGATATCCAATGTAATTGTTCCATTTCCCTTGACTTCGGCAAAGTCACGAGTTCGGCGAAGGAGCATATTGGCGATTCGGGGAGTTCCCCGACTTCGACGAGCGATTTCAAAAGCCGCCACCTCGTCTATAGGTGTGTGCATAATTCCGGATGAGCGCTGAACGATATCAGTAAGCAATTTGGCATCATAATATTCCAGCCTAGAATTGATCCCAAATCGTGAGCGCAAGGGAGAAGTCAACAGACCTGAGCGAGTCGTAGCACCAATCAGTGTGAAGGGACTTAGCGAAATCTGCACAGATCGAGCATTTGGTCCAGAATCCAACATGATATCAATCCTGAAGTCCTCCATAGCAGAATATAAATACTCCTCCACGATTGGATTGAGTCTGTGAATCTCATCAATAAACAAAACATCCCCTTCTTCAAGATTGGTCAGCAGACCTGCAAGATCTGAGGGCTTGTCCAAGACTGGACCTGAGGTAATTTTCAGTCCCGAGCCCAACTCATTGGCAATAATATGACTCAAAGTCGTCTTTCCGAGACCTGGAGGTCCGTGTAGAAGTACGTGGTCCAGAGGCTCTTTCCGGTTTTTCGCAGCCGTTACAAAAACCCGCAAATTGGCCACGATTTTGAATTGTCCTGTAAAATCCTCAAAACTCAGTGGTCTCAGTGCCCTTTCAAAATCCTTGTCCTTTGGACTGAGGTCTTCTTCATCTCCACTTAGATAATCTTCTCTCATAGGGAACAAATATAGAAAATAAGACGTGCCATCGGTAGTGGACTTCCCATAGAAGCTTTTCTGCCAAAACAAAAAATAAGACTTAAATTTGTACTAAACATTACCAACTATGGCCTCAACCGCACAAAAAAATACGATTTACTCTTTAATTCTTCTAGTTGTTGTATTGAGTGTATACCTCTGGAGATCTAAGACTGATTCTCAAGAATCTGAAGAAAGCGAGGTACCAAGTTCTGGACAAATCAGCTTTTCCGGTCAAACGATGGGCACCACTTATTCCTTGACCTACCTCTCTGAAACCGGCAAAAATCTTCAATCTTCTGTCGATTCCCTTTTGCTGGTTTTCAATATGAGCCTCTCGACTTACCTCCCTGATTCTGAGATTTCAAAATTTAATCGGATGGATACTTTGGCTTTTACCTTGCCCTATTTACCCCAAGTGCTCAATGCCTCAAGAACCGTCTATGAAAATACGGACGGTGCATTTGATCCGACGGTAGGTCCGTTAGTCAACGTTTGGGGCTTTGGCCCCGGCGGGCCAGAATTGAAAGACAGTGCAGACATTGAAGTCTTATTACGATTAGTGGGATTTGATAAGATCAACTTTGATACGAAGGAAATTCGGAAAACTGTACCGGGAGTCTATCTAGACTTTTCAGCTATCGCAAAAGGACAGGGAGTTGACGTGATTGCTGACTTTTTGACTACAAGAGGCATTAAAAATTTCCTAGTTGAAATCGGTGGAGAACTCGTTGCCAGCGGCGTGAATGAAAATGGAGAACTTTGGAAAGTCGGTATCAATCGACCGGATGAATCTGCCAGTGCTTCAGATCTTTACAGCATTATTGCATTAGAAGATAGAGGAATGGCTACTTCAGGAAACTACAGAAATTACTATATCAAAGATCAGGTAAAAATCTCCCACACCATCAATGCTGCTACAGGATACCCCGTCAATCATAGCCTCCTCAGTGCGACTGTTTTGGCAAAAGATTGCATGACTGCGGATGCCTATGCTACAGCTTTAATGGTCATGGGTGTGGAGCGAGCGATCCAATTGGACTCAGCATTGAGTGAAATTGAGGTTTTCCTGATTTATGGTGATGGAAAAGGTGGCTATGCTACATTCGCCAGTGAATCACTGAAGCCTTACTTGTCATTTATCCAAGAGTAGGAATTATAAATGCAACATTATTGAATTTTATTACCTTTGCGGAAGTTATTTCTCCAAGCTTTACTGAAAGACGGCGAAGCAACTTCTGAAACATGGAATTAAACTTTCTTCTTCTTTTCCTCACTGCAATGGGTGCCGGATCTCTGGTTTTTTTAGCCCCAAAATTCAAAGACAAATATTTCAAACTTGTGCTTGTATTCGCTGGTTCTTACCTGTTTGCGATCACCGTGTTGCATTTGCTGCCTGAGTTATTCTCCAGC
>JBDNIP010000312.1:0-2681 GCA_041688245.1 Algoriphagus sp. | reverse complement strand
TAACCAAATTGAAATTCCTGCAATCATTTCTCGAGAATGAAATATTTGGAATTTTTCCAACCTAGATGCTATCCAAGAATTGCAATTGCATGACTTGGGGGGAGGTAGATTCAAAATCACCTTATACTCCTGCACTTAAAGTCAAGTCATGAAATTAATAGAGATTTTTTGTAGCTTAACCTTCGTGTTTCACCCAAAATCCTAATGTCAAAGTTTGATTACATCATTATTGGTGCTGGTTCGGCAGGTTGTGTTTTAGCAAACCGTCTTTCAGAAGACCCAGCAAATAACGTCCTCCTTCTAGAAGCAGGAGGACCAGATACTAAATTCGAAATAAAGCTCCCCGGAGCCTATACGAAGCTGCATCGCTCGGAAGTAGATTGGGCTTTTTGGTCAGAACCTCAGGAGCAGCTAGACGGGCGAAGACTATTTCTCCCAAGGGGAAAAACCCTGGGCGGAAGCTCCTCCACGAATGCCATGGCCTATGTCAGGGGAAATAAAGCAGACTATGATGAATGGGCAAGTTTGGGCAATGCAGGTTGGGACTATGAATCGGTACTTCCCTACTTCAAAAAGTCGGAGCACAACGAAGATATCCACACAGACTTTCACGGAAGCTCAGGCCCATTAAACGTCACCTTTGCAAAAGGCTTCAGTACTCCCTTTGCAACAGCTTTTGTGAAAGCTTGTGCAGAAAATGGAATTCCTGCCAATCCAGATTACAATGGCGAAAGTCAAGCAGGAGCAAGTCCATTTCAGTTTACGATCAAGAATGGTCTTCGGCACAGTACAGCTTCAGCCTTTCTCAAGCCAATCTTGAAACGCTCTAACTTAACGATCCAAACCAAGGCACAAGTCAGTAAAATCTTACTTGAAAATGATCGTGCAATTGGGGTTGAGGTGTTGCAAAAAAATGATGCTGTCGATCAGATTTTTGCAACAAGGGAAGTAATCCTTTCAGCCGGGGCATTTCAATCTCCCCAGATTCTGATGCTGTCAGGGATTGGGGATAAAGATGAACTTCAAAAACTCGGAATTGAAACCAAAATCGATCTGCCAGGTGTAGGTAAAAATCTCCAAGATCATCTGTTTTTCAATTGTGCTGCATTGAGTAAAACTCAGGATGGATTTAATCACCATATTCCAATCATTCCTCAATTGAAAGGCTTGATCCAACTCCTCTTCACTCAAAAAGGAGCTCTGACCTGTAGCCCCTTGGAAGCTGTTGCCTTCTACAATTCACGTGGAGAATCTGGGGTAGATTTCCAATTTCATTTTGCCCCGATACTGGTTGGATCGGATTATAAGAATGATTTTCATGATTTATCCACATTCCCCACGGTCGATGGGTTTTCGATTCTGCCCAGCCTGATCAAGCCAAAAAGTAGAGGCTATGTTACTCTCCGTTCTACTGACCCAAAAGCAGCTCCATTGATCCAACCAAATTTTCTTACTGAAAAAGAAGACTGGGAAACCCTAATCCGCGGGACTCGTAAAGCAATTGAACTACTCCAATCTTCAGCCTTTGAACCGTATCGAAAGACCATCATCACTCCTCCTGATCAATCGGATGAAGGAATCATGGCCCATATCAAAAAATCAGTAGAAACTATTTACCATCCGGTTGGCACTTGCAAAATGGGTACTGATGAGTTTGCGGTAGTCAATGATCGACTTCAGGTCCATGGAATCAAAAATATCCGGATAGCCGATGCATCCATCATGCCTACAATAGTATCAGGCAATACGAATGCTGCTTGTATTATGATCGGCGAGAAGGCTGCAGATTTGATGCTAGCAGGTAAGGTGAAAGGGTGATTCGATTAATGATTCACTGGTTTGATTGTCAACCAATCGTCGATTTCAACCGTTTTGCTTAAGTGATTTTAATTATTTAGCGATTTCTCATGCCTTTGACCAATCAATTCCCATAAATTAGTCTTTTGAAAACCAATTTTATGACTGATTTTAAAAATTATAGCGTTCCCTATCCGGTCGCAGATTCATATTCCAGCCGTGTCGCATACTTCTCTATGGAGTTTGCAGTTCATCAGCCGCTTAAAACCTATTCAGGAGGCTTGGGATTTCTTTCGGGCTCCCACTTGCGAAGTGCATTCGAACTCAAGCAAAATCTGATCGGAGTCGGGATTCTCTGGAAATATGGTTACTACGATCAAAGTCGAAACCAAGATCAAACCTTGAAGCCAGAATGGTACGAAAAAACATACTCCTTCTTGGAAGACACGGGTATCAAATTCCAAATCAAAGTTCATGGCGCACCCGTGTGGGTGAAGGCTTGGTATCTAGCACCAAAAACTTTCAACGCTGCTCCTCTTTTCTTACTCAGCACTGATTTACCAGAAAATGACTACCTCAGCCAGACCATTACCCATCGCTTGTACGATGCAGATACAGCGGCAAAAATTGCCCAATTTATGCTTCTGGGCCTTGGTGGAGCCAAATTAATCGATCACCTAAACTTCAATCCTGATGTATATCATCTAAATGAAGCACATGGTGTAAGTGCAGTATTTCATCTGATGAAAAAGTTTGAGAGTAAAGAAGAAGTCACCAAGCGCCTAGTATTCACGACCCATACTCCAGAAGAAGCGGGAAATGAAAAACACGATATTTACCTTTGTGAGCGAATGGGCTATTTTAATGGGTATTCCATCCAAGAT
>JBDNIP010000311.1:0-18009 GCA_041688245.1 Algoriphagus sp. | reverse complement strand
TCCTTGGTAGCTGGATGATTTCTTCATCAACCTTTGCTCAAAGCGACCCCACAGGTAAGAAAAGAATAACCAGCTCCGTTGCAATTACCAATGCCACAGTTTTTACAGAACCGGGAAAAGCTGGTGCGAAATCAACCATTCTCATCCAAGATGGAGTCATCGCCGGAGTAGGAAACAATCTTAGTATTCCAAAAGAAGCAAAATTAATAGCTGGCGATTCACTCTTCGTTTATGCTGGATTTATTGACGGTGCAAGCAATGCAGGCATTACTAAGCCAAAAGACCTAGAAAGACCTGAAAATTTCGTGTCCTCCGACCCCCCTGATGAAATCGCTGGTATCACTCCCTCGAGATCAGCGGTAGACCAATTTGCTATGGATAGCAAAGTAGAAGAGCTGCGAAAAAGTGGGTTTACTGTACTTCAAATCGTCCCAGATGGTGGAATGATAGCTGGAAAAGCTGCCATTATGGTTTTAGGAAGTGCGACTTCTTCCAATTTGATCATGGAAAATACGGCATTGGCTGTCAGCTTTAAAGGTAGTCGAGGAATGTATCCGGGTACTGCCGCTGGGGTCATGGCAAAGTTTCGAGATGTGTACAAAAATGCAGAACTGACCAAAATCAACTCGGATAAATATGCGTCAGTCCCTGGAGTAAAAAGACCTGACATCGATGATACTTTCATGGGAATGAAGGACGTAATTTCTAAATCCACTCCTGTCATGTTCTCTGCATCCTCGGAATTAGAAATCAGAAGAGTGCTGAAACTTCAAAAAGAGCTAGGATTCAATCTTATCTTGACTGACTTGGAAAACTATGAAGGCGTGATCCCTGAGATAAAGGCTGCTGGAGTGAAAGTTTTGATCAAAGCTGAGGTTCCAGACGATAAAGCAATTAAGGCCCAAAAGGAAGATGCAGCAGAAGATGTCAAGGCTCAATATACTCGCGTTAAAGAATCCTTTGATAAAGCCATAGCTCAAGCTGGCAAATTAGAAGCAGCTGGGATCCCATTTGCATTCACTACCGCTGGAGTAAAAGCAGGTGATATTGTCTAATCATTGAAGACAATGATTGCTAGCGGTTTATCCGAAAAAGGAGCTTTGGCTGCGCTCACCACTAATCCTGCAGCGATGATGGGAATGAGTAGAGAAGTAGGAACTATTGAAAAGGGTAAAATGGCAAATCTGGTTTTGACTACTGACACGCTATTCAAAGAAGATACACAAATCAAGCACGTTATTGCTGATGGTTACCTCTTCGACTATGAGACTAAGGCTAAGAAAAAAGCGGATGAAGCTGGAAAAGCTACTACTGGTACTAAAGTAGCTGGTAATTGGGATTATACCACTGAAAGCCCTGCCGGTAGTAGTGGCGGAGTGATAACTATAAAAAAAGACGGGAACGAATATTCTGGAACAATCACTTATGATGATCCCGCAGGTTCAGGTAAAGCAACAGCCCCCATTAAGGACATCAAGTTGGACGGAAGTTCACTTTCATTCGCTTTTGATGTCAATGCACAAGGAATGTCAATTGTCGTTGAAATCTCCGGAACTATAGATGGAAACTCCATGGATGGAACCATGTCCATTGGACAATTTGGATCATTTCCTTTCGAAGCTACGCTCATTCCAAGTATAACTGCAAAACTGTAAAGACATGAAAAAGATAAATTATTTTCTTGCTGCACTGTTGGGACTGAGTTTTTCATTTGCCTCAGCTCAAACACCAAAAGGCAGCGTATTAATCAAGAACGCAACAGTACTTACCGTCACTAAAGGAACCCTTCAGAATACTGATGTTTTGGTTCAAGACGGAATTATCAAAAAGGTAGGCACAAATCTATCCGCACCTTCCGGAGTGGAGACGGTAGATGCCACAGGCAAATATTTGATGCCTGGGATTATCGATGCACACTCTCACGTTGGACTTGATGTAGTCAATGAAGCTACTTCTCCGATCACCTCAGAAGTGCAGATGAAAGATGTGGTCAATCCAACTGAAATTGGAATCTACCGAGCGCTAGCTGGTGGGGTCACGATTTCACATGCGATGCACGGCTCGGCTAACGTAATTGGGGGTCAAAATGCAACGTTGAAGCACAGATGGGGTACAAAGAATCCGAATGATATCATCATGATGGATGCTCCACGAACGATCAAATTTGCATTGGGTGAGAATCCTACTCGTGTTCACGGACGTGGAAATGGAATTCAGCCTAGAAGTAGAATGGGTGTAGAAGCTGTAATCCGAAATGGATTTAATGAAGCAATACAATACCAAAAAGCTTGGGCAGATTACAATTCTGCATCTGCTCAAAAAGGGAATAAGGCAACTTCACCGAGATACAATGAGCGTCTTCAAACACTTGCGGATATTTTGGATGGTAAGATCATCATTCACTGTCACTCCTACCGTGCAGATGAGATCTACATGTTGATCAACGTGGCTCGGGATTTCAATATCACCAAACTCGTGTTTCAGCATACCAATGAAGGATTTAAAGTAGCTCCAGAAATCGCAAAATATACCATGGGTGCATCGGTCTTCGCCGACTGGTGGGCTTATAAATTCGAAGTGTATTATTCTACCGCTTTCAACGCAGCCATCTTGAATGCTAATGGCGCAATCACGTCTATCAACTCTGATTCTGCTGAGCTGATCCGTCACCTTTATCATGAAGCTGCCAAAACACAGCGCTATGGTGGGATGACCGATGATGAGTCTTTGGCTATGATCACAATTAATCCAGCGCGTCAACTTGGAATTTCTGAGTTGGTGGGATCAATTGAAGAGGGAAAGCAAGGTGACTTGGTGATTTTTGATTCGCATCCACTTTCTGTTTATACTGTTCCTCAAATGACTTTTGTGGATGGTATTAAATATTTTGACATCAAAGAAGATAAGAACGATCAGCGCCTGACTGTAAGTCCTACAGAGATGGTTGAGGATGTATACCTACGCCAGCAGACTGAGCGCTGCATGCAGGATACGGAACATCTATTTGATATGGCCGGCAATTTATTCAATCAAAATTAATCACCCCGAAAAACGAAGACATGAAAAGACTAACAAAAACCTTTTTCGCCTTCTTGATCGCGCTAGTGCCGATGATGGCTATGGCTCAGATCGACGGGGAGTTTATCAAACCCCGAACAGGCAAATTCTTATTGAAAAATGCAACCGTGGTGACTATCACCAAAGGTGTGTTGACAAACACTTCTGTACTTGTCGCTGATGGCATGATCATGGAAATCGGAGCTTCTATCGCTGCAAATGGCGCAGAGGAGATCGACTGTACTGGCTTATTTATCTACCCGGGAATGATCGATAGCGGTACACAGCTTGGACTTGCTGAAGTGAGTTCCGTTGCTGAAACGGTCGATTTCTCTGAGATTGGAAATTTCACTCCAAATATGCAGGCATTAACTGCTGTCAATCCTAACTCAGAAGCCATTCCTGTCACTCGAGTTTCTGGTGTGACTACCGTACTGACGGTTCCGTCCGGAGGATTATTCCCAGGTACTGCAGCACTCATTAATCTGAATGGCTACACACCTGATCAGATGTATGCGGGTTTCAAAGCTGTGGTGATGACTTTTCCTAACTCTGGCAGAAGAGGAAGATATGATCGTAGATCAGATGATGATATCAAGAAGGCCAATGAAAAATCGTTAAAGGACGCTAATGAAATATGGGAAAATGCCATCGCATACAACAGCATGAAAAAAACTGGAGCAGCTTTGGAATTTTATCCGGAAATGGATCAATTGGCTAAAGTAATCAGTAAGGAACTACCGCTTTTGGTACAAGTAGATGCGGCTTCTGATATCCAAAATGCACTAAAATGGCTTGAAGAAAAAGACGTCAATGTCATCCTAAGTGGTGTAGCTGAAGGCTGGCGAGTAGCGGATGAAATCGCAAAATCCGGATATCCCGTTATCACAGGACCTGTTCAAGAGCTTCCAACACGAGAATCTGATCGCTACGATACACCTTATACAAATGCTGGCAAAATGGCCAAAGCTGGAGTAAAAGTAGCTATCCGAACTGATGAGATCGAAAATGTGAGAAATCTGCCTTTCCACGCTGCCTTTGCTGCTGCTTATGGTCTGGGTAAAGAAGAAGCTTGGAAAGCGGTGACGATCAATCCTGCTGAGATTTTCGGTGTAGCTGATAAGTATGGTTCAGTGGAAAAAGGTAAAGTGGCCAATCTTATTGTGGCTACAGGCGATCCATTTGAGACTCGTGCACAAGTCATGCACGTATTTATAGATGGGTACCGAATTCCACTGTCAAATAGACACATTCGTTTTTATCAGGAATTCTTAGAGCGATCTCCAGGATTGGAGTCCAAGTAATTTTCTGAGGAATATTAACCACAAGAATTGCTTTCTTTTGAAAGTCTTTCTTGTGGTTTTGTTATTTTACATCCCTATGAATAAATCAAACCTATTCCTTGTTTTTTGCCTCCTCGTAGCTTTTTCTTGTCAATCCCCGACTAGGAATGATGAGGTAACCAAGTTGATCGAAGAGCTAAAAGCTAAGCATGCTCCAGATAAGCGAGTGGCACTTTGGAATATCACGTTTGAAAATGATTCGCTGAAAGGGGAAACCAATCTTCCTGAAGCCTATCAGGAATTGATCGCTGAATTGGAAGCTGTTGAACTCAACTTTATAAATGCGGTAAAGCAATTGCCAGACTCAAATTTGGGAGAGCAGACCAAAGCGCTTGTTACGATCTCCGTTGCCAATATTCGCAGTCAGCCCAAACACTCAGCCGAACTGGCTACTCAAGCTTTGATGGGTACTCCTCTTACTGTTTTGAAAGAGGAAGATGGCTGGTTTCTAGTCCAAACTCCTGATCAATATGTAGCTTGGATAGATCGTGCCGGAATCCAATTGTTAAGCGAAGCTGAATTGGAGGCTTGGTATCGAGCGCCGAAATTGGTCTTCACCGACTTGGTAGGCTATGTCTGGGAAACTGCGGATGGAAAAGAAATGGTTTCAGATCTAGTTGCCGGAGATTTGCTGACTATTGAGAATGAAAGCAGTTCGCACTATTTCATTTCCCTTCCTGACAAAAGAAAAGGCTGGGTTTCCAAGAGTCAATCCCAACTCTGGGAAAACTGGATTGCTACTCGAAATACAAATCCTGAAACTTTGATCAACACTGCAAAGCAAATGATGGGTACGCCCTATCTATGGGGAGGAACATCCATAAAAGGAATGGATTGCAGCGGTTTTACTAAAACTATTTTTTACCTCAACGGACAGATTATTCCCCGTGATGCTTCGCAGCAAATTAATGAAGGCGAATTGATTGATGCAGATAAAAACTGGGAAAAACTTCAGGTCGGGGATCTTCTTTTCTTTGGTGAAAAAGCCACTGAAGAAAAGAAAGAACGCGTAGTCCACGTAGGCATGTGGATCGGCAATGGCGAGTTTATCCACGCTCGAGGCTTGGTGAGGATCTCAAGCTTTGATCCTGAAAACCCAAACTATGATGAATACGAATTTAACCGCTACCTCCGTACCAAACGAATCGTGAATGTGCCTTCGGAAAATATACGCTCGGTAGCTAACCTCACAACTAAAAATTAATCATGAAACTAAGTAAACCACTACTTTCATTAGGTCTATTTGCAGCATTTGCATTTAATGCAGCTGCACAACAATTAGATGGCTTTTTCCAAAAAAGTCAAGCTGCGGAGAAATCCATTGAAGCGAATTATCTGAAAGCTGTTCAATTTGACAGATTCAAAGTTCACCTTAAAGAACTCACTAAAGCGCCTCATATCGCTGGAACACCGGAAAATGAAGCTGTCGCAGAATACATGTCCAAAGTGATGCGCGAAGCAGGAATGAATGTAAAAATCCATCCTTACGATGTGTACCTTCCAAACGATCCAGGTGAATCTGTGCTTCAGCTCATCAGTCCTGTGACCATGACTCTTTCTCAGCAGGAAGGCCCGGTGGAAGGTGATCCCTTTTCCACTGATCCACGCTTACACAAAGGCTTCAATGCTTTTTCTGGTTCAGGGGATATCACCGCTGAGGTAGTCTATGCCAATTATGGCACTAAAGCTGACTTTGAGAAGTTGGTGGAAATGGGCGTGGATTTGAAAGACAAAGTGGTAATCGCTCGCTATGGTGGAAACTTCAGAGGCTTCAAAGCCAAATTTGCTGAAGCCGCAGGATCCGCAGCATTAATCATCTATACCGATCCCGAAGACTCCGGTTCTGGTAAAGGCGAAGTCTACCCTGATGGCCCCTTCTTCAATGAGACTACCATTCAGCGGGGTTCGTTGCTGACCTTGGATTACACAGGCGATCCTCTTACCCCTTTTGAGCCAGCACTTCCTAGAGATGGTAAAGTCCAAGCGAAGCGTTTGGACCCAAAGGATGTGGATTTTCATACCATTCCTGTTTCTCCCATTGGATATGGCGCTGCCAAAGAAATCCTAAGCAGAATGAAAGGTGCAGCGGTGCCGGAAACTTGGCAGGGCGGTTTACCTTTTGACTATAAACTTACTGGTGGATCTGATCTAAAAGTCCGAGTGATGGTCGATCAGAAATCAGACTTTATCAGAGCTAATAATGTCATCGGAACTTTCGTAGGAAGTAAGTATCCTGATGAGTGGATTATTCTTGGCAGCCATTACGATGCATGGAGCTTTGGTGCTACTGACCCCAATTCTGGAACGGCCATGATGCTGACTCTTGCTGAGGCGCTTGGCGAATTGGTGAAAGATGGGGAAGCTCCTGCTCGATCCATTATGATTGGACATTGGGATGCTGAAGAGCAAGGTGTGATCGGTTCTACCGAATGGGTGGAGCAATACCAAAAAGAATTGGGAGCCAAAGCAGTAACCTATATGAATTTTGACGGTGGCGTATCTGGAAGAAACTTTGGGGTATCCTCCGCTCCTACCTTGAAGAATTTGATCATTGAAGCATCCAAGGAAGTTGCCTATCCAGATTCTGCCAAGACTGTATTTCAAGTTTGGGCAGGTAAAAATGAGGAACCCAGAATCGGTAATCTCGGTGGTGGATCAGATCATATTGCATTCTACATGCATGTGGGCATACCAAGTTTGAGTGGTGGAGCTGGCGGGCCAACAGCCTATCACTCCAATTATGACAACTTCAACTATTACAGCAAATTCGTAGATCCCACCTTTAAAATGGGCGGGACAGTTGCTCAAGTGATCGGAATCTTGACGCTTAGATTGGCAAATGCCGAAGTCATTCCTTATGATGTACCTCGCTATGCGCAGGACCTTCGAGGGCATTTCGATAATGCTGTAAAAAACGTGAAAACTATAGCGCCTGACTTTAGCACATTTGATCAGGTCGATGTAGCCATCAAGAAATTGGAAGTGAGTTCAGCTTCTTTTGAAACAGCAAGAGATGCAGCCCTTTCAGACAATAAATTGAGTAAGGGTAAAATCAGTAAAATCAATAAAGGGTTATTAGCCTTGGAGAAGAGCTGGATAGATCCAAAGGGAATGTACTATGGAAGCTGGTATCGCTCGCTTTATGTAAGTACCGATCCATTCTCTGGCTATGCTTCTTGGATTCTTCCAGGGATTCAATATGAAGTAGAAATCAAATCTACCGATCGTCTGGAAGAATGGGATACCCGCTATGCAAAAGCTATTTTAGACCTGAGCAATAAGGTGGATAAACTGACAAAGACGATCAATTAAAGTTTGAAGTCTGAATGCCAAAGTCTGAAGTCTGAATGCTAAAGTCTGAAGTCTAAAAAACTGGATTGAAAAAGAAGGGGCGAACATTTTTCGCCCCTTTCTTTAAATTTTTATAAATTCATTAATGGAAAATTAAAATATCCGCTGGCAACAACGTTTTGATAATTTTAAAAAGGCTTTTGCACAATTGGATAAAGCAGTGCAGCAGGGTGATTTCAATGAATTGGAAAGACAAGGATTAATCAAGGCTTTTGAATATTCATATGAATTGGCTTGGAATACACTAAGAGATTTTTTAATTAATAAAGGATATACCGATGTGATCGGATCCAAGGCTAGTTTTCGACTTGCTTTTCAATTAGGAATAATAGAAAATGGAAACGGTTGGATGGAAATGGTAAAAAGCAGAAAGCTAACAAGTCATACCTATAATTTAGAAACAGCTGAATCTGTAGAAGAAGCAATAGAAACAAATTACCATAAGATGTTCAAGCAATTAATTGAAAGACTTGAATTAGAAATAAATTAAACTCTAATGATCAAAGATTCACTAGCTCTTGAAATCGGGATTTTAGAAGCTAATCTTAACGAGATTAGGGATTTTGCTATAAAATATCCAAATATCGAAAAAATTGTTCGCTATGGTTCGCGGGCTAAAGGCAACTTCAAGCCAGGAAGCGATTTGGATATGGTTTTAATTGGTAATGAACTTCAACTTAAGGATCAAATTAGCTTTTGGGGAGATCTCGATGATAGTTATCAGCCTTACTTTTTTGATGTGGCGATTATGAGTCACATAAAAAATGAATCACTATTTGAACATATTAGAAGAGTGGGGAAGGTGATTTATGAAAAACCAACTTAAAACTTCAAAAAAACGGCTTTAGATTATTTTCTAACGCTATTTTCTAATTTCAAGGAGAAACATCAACAAACATTATTGTTATCCAGCTTTAAAAGAATTATATTATTAATTTCTAAGACTCGAAACGTTTTTATCATGGGATCCATTTACATCGGCTTGATTTTTATAGCAATTGGCATTTTGATCAAAGTATTCCCGAATCTATTGGCGGGTTACAATCAATTATCTAACAGAGAAAAAGAAAATGCAATAAGCAATGGATTGCCCACTTTTGCATTCATTCTTTTGGGTGTCATGGGACTGATAATTATTGCAGGATATTTTGTTGGAATTTGGATAGATAAGCCATCTATAGGTCAAAGTATAATTGTTTTCGTATCCTTAGCAGGCGCAGTAGTTATGATTGTTTTTGGAAATATACTTGCCAATAAGCGGATAAGGTAAATCAATGATAGCTTCCTGATTACAATTCAGAATAGTTGAGTGGATTATTGCTTCTTTGATGTTATTATTATCTCAAAGTTATTTTTTCAATCTGCTCATTCAAATAAACCTTCATCTCCTCTCCTTCTTCAACCGTCACTTCTCCGGGAAGTCCCAAAATAAATCGTGCCAATCCTGGAAGATGAGGAACTTCCCCATTGAAAAAGTATTGATTCCTGTTTTTAATGAACATAAATGGCCACGCGTTTGGATGCTCTTCGATCATCAGTTGGTACGCCTTTTTGCTCAATCTTAGCTTGACCGTATCCCCCCGAGCAAGTACATATTTCATAAGCTAATTTGATCCTCTAGGTTTGCGTTAAAAACAAACCCATTATGAATCCAATGATCTGAATAATCAGGATCTAAAAAATTAAGGGCGAAAAATTTTTTGCCCTTAATTTTAACAAATTCACTGTCTACTCTTCCTGCAATAGCTTTTAAGCTTTCAATATACTCCAATCGCAGCGGCTGCATTCAGATTTCCGAAGCCGTATTCTGAATTCCGATTTGGAAAAAGAGCCGAGGTTTCTCTCATTTTATTCAAGACTTGATCTTTACTCCAGCTCGGATTTGCAGACCAGATTAATGCAGCGATTCCTGATGCGGTGGCCGTAGCAACAGATGATCCTCCTACTGTCGATGGATCATTGCTATATAGCGCAGTCGTTAAAGGCTTCGTTTGGCTTCCAGCTCGCTCCATCACTACTGTGAATTCCACCTTGGAACCGGAATGGCAAGTGTCGCAACGTTGGTAGCCATTACCTTCTTTTACTCCTGTCACTGCCACAGTCTCATCCATAGTTGCTGGAAAAATCACTCCAACCCAATTGGTGAATGTGGTCGATGTGCCTGCTGCAGCAAAAATCAATTTCCCACGATTATTTGCATACCGAATAGCATCTGCAACTTTGGAATTGTAAAACAAATCTCCAATTGACATGCTGATGATTTTCACATCTGATCTTCTACCTAGAAGAACCAAGGCATCAGCGACTCCATCTTTCTCATTTCCAGAATTTACAATCACGTCGCTCGTCCCTCTGACGCTGATCAGACTAGCATTGTAAGCGACTCCAACAGAATTTCCTACAGTATTTCGCGGTGAAGCTACCACACCTGACATGGCAGTTCCGTGACCACATTGATCATTTGGACCATCCGCTTTTTTCCACCACCAATAACCGGTCTGGTAAGTTCCGAAAGCCTGTACGCTTCGATTGGAAGATGCCCCACTATTAAATTGACTCCCAAACATAACTTGGTCAGACGAAAGTCCTGTATCTATTACTCCCACAGTAATTCCTGCTCCGGTACTTTGACTCCAAGCTTGAGAGATTCCCATTTGAAGATAATTCCATGAAGATTTTGCATTTGGGCTAATGGTCACAAAATCACTTGCTGGAATAGATCCTGGCTCATTTGCGCAACCAGAAGCACTTAATACTCGAGCAGTTTCAGGACCATTGAGCAGTGAATAATCAAACTCATAGCCCCGTGGCTCTAGGTATCGAACCTCCCCCATTCCACGAAGTTTTCTGAGAACATTGATGTCCGCCACTTTCATTTCCAAATAAGGAAGGTCTGCGTGAACACTAGCTCGGTCTGTGTCTGTCCTCGCCGCAGGATTGGGATTCCTCATCACAGTCTCTTGGACAGTTTTGATGATTTTGTTTGCTGCATCTTGCCAAACTGGCGCAGCAATATCCTCTAGTCCAATTCTGGAATTTGGTTGACTGATACTTGCTGGCTGATATCCAATGGTCAAAACCGAGTCAGATGACATCAATGCGCTATAAACCAACTCATCAGATTGGTTAGCCCAAATGAAATCACCTGTCTCTTGAAGTGACTTGAGAATCACTTGATCAATCTCAGACGTAGGCAAAACAGCACTGGTTTCTACTGATTGAGACTGATCCGAAATTACAGGTTGCTCTTCCTGATTACAGGAAGAAGCGATCAAGACAAGTAAAAAAAGCCTTGGAAGGATACTTAATTTTTTGAACATGATAAAAATTGTTTGTGTGAAAAAAATAATGTTAATCTAAAAATTAACAGTTTGAATACCAAAGCTCCATGCCATTAATTCCCTTTAATTAATCTAAATTTAAAAATTCGAGCGTAAAATCTGCTCATTCAAATAAACCTTCATCTCCTCTCCCTCCTCAACCGTCACTTCTCCGGGAAGTCCCAAAATAAATCGTGCCAAGCCTGGAAGATGAGGAATTTCCCCATTGAAAAAGTATTGGTTCCTGTTTTTAATGAACATAAATGGCCGCGCGTTTGGATGCTCTTCGATCATCAGCTGGTACGCTTTTTTGCTCAATCTTAGCTTGACCAGAAACTTATTTTTTCCGGTAAAACCAAATAGTTGTCTTCCGGGAACCAGATGCTTTGATTCCGAGGCCCAATCCTTTTGACTCAATATTACCTCGCCAATCCGCTCGATCTTAAAGACTTTCATACGCTTGCTTTCCAGTTCAAACGCATGAATCGACTCATAATTATAAGAGAAGGTAACAGGCTCCACCAAGCGATCGCTCATGGTGTCCGAACTCAAAGAATAATAATCCTTCAGCCAGACCTGCACTTTCTCCTGAATTCCCTTTCCAATCTCATCTACCAATCTTCCCAAATTGGCTTTGAATAATTCCTCAGTCACTTTTTTGACCTCAGACCGTACTGCCAGCTTTTTCAAAATCGAATCATGCAAGAGATTTTGCCTGCCTTGACGCTCGATCAGACTTCGCAACCACTTGCTTTCTTCAGCAGAGAAAGTTCCATAATTCATCGTTTGATCCATTCCGGGTTCACGCTGGATCTTATACTTGCTAAACTCTTTGATCACTTCAAAACCCAAGGCTTCCAGCAATTTGAAATACCTGTAAATCGTCCGCTCGTCAGTTTCCAGTAGTTCGGCCAAGCGATGTACAGGTTTCCCTATCGTACTCTGCAAGAGGTTAATCATTTTGAAAACCCGAAGAATTTTTTGCTGTTCGATTTTTGAAGCTTGTGCCATAATGATCTGATTTTGATTTTCAAATTACAGAATGAATTGCTAAATAGGAAAAGTAGTGACGCTTATTGTCATGAATAATCCGCTTTCAGAATTAATATTTTTAGCTGATTTAATCTATTCTAATCTTTAGTTTTGATACTGGGTAGAAATGGCATTTATGTTCCTGACTGCTTGAATAGCTGGGCTGATTTTGTTGTCTATTTTCTGCAAAGTATCCTGATAAAAACAGGATATTAACTTCGTTTTCTTCATACTTCAAAACTCCAATTCCTTTTCCACCTCCCATAATTAGCTCTGAATTCGAAGTAGGATACCATGCGAGAGACAATTGATTTTATTTTCCAAAGCCTCTTGGTTGTACCAGGAGCCGTTAGGAGTTCAACTCCCGACACGGAAGGCGGGCATTTGAAGGTTATCATCAAGTAAAATCGTAAAATCCAGCGCTTGATACTGGTATCTTACACTTGATGCTCAAATCTTATCTAGGCTTGAATTTTCAGAAATTGAATCATCGCGCACATTGCTATTGATCATTAATGCTATTTTTGGGCAATGCCCAAAACCACGAATGAAATCCGGGAATTAGTACTGCGAAACCATATCTCCTTCTATGCGGTATTTTTCTTGATAACTTTTTGGCTGGTTGGTTTTGATGGAATTACATTTAGTGATGACGTTTATTACCTACTTGCAGGGAAGAGCTTTTGGCAGGGAACAATGGTATTCTCAGATTATCATTTCAGCACACGCTGGGGAGCCTATATTCCGGCCGGATTGATTGGATTTATTTTTGGAAATGATCCCCATACCGTTTCAGCTATATCCTTAATCAGTTATTTAGGTGCCTATTTCCTGCTTCTGCGGATTATCAAAGGAACAAAAGCCTTGATTGTACTTAGTATCTGGTTTTGCACGCAGGTGTATTTCCTTCATTTCTTAACCAAAGTTTATCCAGATTCTGTTTTGGTATTTTGGGTTTGTCTGGTTCCATTTGCAGCGATCTATCGAAATCAGCATGGAATTCTGGCCGGAATATTTCTTGTCATCGGCTTATTTGCAGGCTTTCTCACCAAAGAGACAATCATCTTCCTGGCACCACTTCCTCTCCTACTCGCCTACTTCGACTACAAGTCAAATCAGCTTAATTGGAAGTTTTATGGAACGATTTTGAGCTCAGGTTTGATCCTTGGCATAACCTATTTGACATATTTTTGGATAGCTTTTGGAGATCCACTCTATCGAGTCAGCTCCATTAATGCCGGCCATTACATTTCTGAATTTACCTATGCTGACAAAGGCTTCGGGGTTATTCTGAAGCGATTGACTATTCTTCCATTTCAGACCTTAGTGGAGCGAGCCTATTGGCCTTGGTTGGTTTTTGCGCTTCCGGAATTAGTCTTTGGTTTGAAAGACAAGACATCCAAGTCTTTCAGTTTTGTGATTGCATTAATCTGTCTGATGCTAGGCTTTTGGTTTATGAGCTCCACTTTAGCATTCTATAACCCCATTTATCTCAATCCCCGCCACCTGATTATCCTAGTCCCAATTCTTGCCTATCTGATTGCTTCGGGCTGGGAAAAATGGCAGAATAGTAAAGCTTGGCAGGCTCGAATTATTGGACTTTTACTACTTGGGGTAGTCATTGCATTACTGATACAAGATTGGAAAATGGCGGCCTTCAATACGCTCTTGACGGTCCCCATCTTCCTGAAAAATCAAAATTTAAGACTGCTTGTTCTAGGGCTTACCCTACTCATTCCTGCACTGTATTCGATCAAATATCAGACTAACTTAAAGCACTATGGATCTTTAATTGAAACCTTAACTACTGAAGTACAAGTCACTGATCTAACTACTCCTATATACACACACAGCTTTATTTATTTTAGTAAAAACGTACTGCTTCCAATTGATTCGCCAGCTCAGGAGTTACTAAGTCCACTGAATCAATTTCCAAAGGTTGAGCGCAAATTTCCACAAAAACTGAAAGTCCTTATTTACGATTATTATCAGCATGCCTACCCAGATGAGCAAGTAGATATTGATGCTATTTCGGACTGGCTGGCTAGAAATTATAGGCTGACTTCTGAGAGAAAAGTTGGGAATGTGTCGCTGTATGAGTATGAAAGGAAGTGACAGTGGGCAGTTGACAGAACGCAGTTGGCAGTAAACAGGTATCAGTTGAGTTAAGTGGAAAGTCATCGAATTGGAAATGAATCAAACTGCCTGCTGCCTACTGCCTACTGTAAACTGATTTCTGCCACTGAAAAACTGTCACTTCCGTTTCTGTCTTGTCGCAAAAATTCGATTTACATTAAATCCCAATCGAAACTCATCTCCGATCGTACCATTTCCCCCGGCCAAAAGGTATTGCTCATTGAGCGCTTGTGAAGTCACAAAATACATTTGAAATACATGTCCTCCTGCTTCGGCATCCCAACCTATTCCAAAGTTATTACGCAAGTTTGTATTCAAGTTGGGAATATATTGTAGCGAGAGCGAAGAACGCTCGGTAACCTTCAATTTACCACTGAATCCAAGTGCTATGTAGAGCTGCTCCGTTCCTTCAATCTGATAGATAGGCCTCGGGTCAGTAAAATAGGCCATCATTGGCGTAAGTTGAAAACTGATTTTTTGGGAAAACTTCCGTGCTAGCATTACCTGTCCAAAATAACTGGATCGTTCTCTGAAATTTGGTGCACTTTCTGGTAAAAAATTATAATTAGATGTGTTTACTCCTGCTCCACCGGCCAAACTCAAGGAGAAACGCTTGCTTCCGTTTTGTGTTTGTTGAAAGATATGATAGCGCCCGAAAACGTTGTAAACTTTGTCCCGACTGCTTCTGGAGGCCGCCAGCGAGAATTTCTCATTCAGAGCAAATTCAAAACTAAATTGAATATTAGCGCCGTTGTCCAATCCAAAAAGATTTTGGACTCCTCCATCCAGCGTTCCAAAAGTATGCATGATGGCAAAGTGCATAGATTTCTCATTTAGAGGCTCAACAGTCAACAGATTGATGTGACGTGGGGCATGAAAGATCAGCTCTACGGGCTGATTTGGATTTGCCAAGCTTCGCGCTAGTTGAGCGAAAAGTGATAATGGAAACACCCCAAAAAGGGTCAGGAGTACAAGTTTAATCATTATTTTTTGGGTTTTAAGGTTGCCACTATAGCAACTGTTTGTTTCTCGGCCAACTCATAGAAAACAAGTTTTGGAACGGGAATTTTATAATCCGAAAGCAGTACATCAAAGCCTGCGTCTAATAGGATTTCACCTTTAGAATTTTTTGAAAGGGTTCCTTTTACCTCAATTTGTCGCTCTACCCCATGGATTTTGAATTTGCCAATCGCAGTCACGGGTATTTTCGAACCACCAGTTAATACTGGGATAGCATTAAACTTCCCTGTGAATTCCGCAAAAGGATATTTATCCGTATTCAGGTAATTATCACGCATATGCTTATCTCGAAGTCCAATCCCAGTATCTACCGTGTTGAGGTCTACATAGAAATCAAGTACATTTTTCGATAGATCTATCAGGCCGTTTAACTTATCCGATATTCCATTAAATTCATTCAATGGTGCCGTAGAGAGGAAATTCACATTTCCAGACTCCGTTAGGAAAGTTTGAGCTACGCTGATATTAGTGATGAAAAAAAATAAAAGGACTAGCTGTTTCATTACTTCGTCACTGTCAAAACTGTTCCACTCAATCTAGTAGTATAAGACTTTAAAGGTTGATTTGCTGGACCTTGCAATACATTTCCCGAAGTGTCGAACTCAGAACCATGACAGGTACAAACAAATTTGCTATTCGAAAACGTCCAGTTTCTATCACATCCAGAATGAGTACAGACTGAGGTCATCGCCATATAAGCTCCAGCCACATTTACGACCAGTGTTTGAGCTTGAATTATCAAAAGCCATGCTCCATTCACTGCAAGTGCGGTTTGTGTGGTTAATTCAATTTGAATGGTGTTACCTCCTATCGTAATTCCATTGCTACTTGTTGGTGGTGTAGTGGTTGGTATGGTAGGTTGAGCGGGATCTTCTGATTCTGAGCACGCTGTAAAAAACGAAAGTCCAAATGTGGACATCACCGCTGTCATTCCTGCCCGCTCTATAAATTCTCTTCTTGAGTTAGGTAATTTTCCCGTCTTCAATTTAATCTGCTCCATGGTTCTATTTTATTACTTTGTACCAGGCTAGAACTTAGTTTGGATGTAGATGTTTTGGTCCTAAGCTATTTTTCAAATCATTAATTGGTATATGAATTAGTATTCAACTTTCTGACTTTGATTTACAAATGGCGAAGTACGATTTAGGAAGTATAAGATTTGAGCGGTTAGCCTTTTTTGCTACGATTTACTGGTATCTGAAACCCATCTACTGCGAACAGAGATCTACTAAACTACGTTAGACGAAATTTTATTCAATATTCGACTTTTTAAAAAATATTTGGAATGGTATGTGAATCAACTAGGTCTCCCATCATCAAAAAATCCAATCAAACCACCAATCTCTGAAAACCGACAACCGCTTTACATCCTACCCAACGGTGAGTCCACTCCGTTCCCAATAATCAAAAAATCCAATCAAATCCACCCATCTCTGAAAACCGACAACTCACAACCGACAACTTTCCTCTAGAAATGCCTTCTGGTCAAAATTTCTGTCAGTACAATTACATCGCGCACAGAGCTAGGGTTTCTGAGGAGTTTGGCATAAGGGCTGATGTTTGCTGATTTCACATTACTTTTCTCTATTTCCAAAGTTGGAATCTCCGGAATAGAAGTAATATCACTCGCTCTTGCGTAGACTTTTTCCTCGTAGACATCATCGTAATTAGCAAGCTCACTCCCATCAGGTTTTACAGCTTTTTTCCATGACATCCTCTGATCATAAATACTGACAGGCTTTTTATAGGTGTTTATAGGCTTGCCATAAGTGCTGACCCGCTTTTCAAAGGATGAAACCGGCTTTTGGTAAGTTGATTCCCGAGGAATATAGGAGGATAGAGGTTTATTATAGCCACCAACCGACTTGGGCTTCTCGGTAATGGGAGCTAGATTTTGTGCAGGTACCAGTGGCTTAGCGATAGGTTCTGGCAGCTCAGGACTAGGACTTTGCTTTTGTGCTCCTCGAATTTCTTTTAAAAGATCATCAAAGGAAGATGATCGCTCAGCAGGTTCCGGTGTATCCATAGAATCCTGTTCATTCTGCTTCCGCTTATTCTTTTTGTTTTTTGTAGCCTGATAGATAAAATACGCAAGAACAGCAACGATATAAACGATATTTCCCAAATCCATAATTCTAAGTTAAAAGTTTCTCTCCAGTAATGGTGAATTCAGCATCCATTATTTAATACAGTTTGTCGGTTTTCGGTTCTTAGTGGTCGGCACAGGGTAGTCAGCACACAGTTATTATAATTCAACAGCTCCAATAACAAATCAAGCTCGCGAAGGGTCTCATTAATCTATAATTGTAAGACCAGAGCATTTCCAACTTACAAAGCTCCAAGTAACAAATCGAAACCTAACCGAAAACTCACAACCCAAATCACTTTGTAATAGTACCAATAAAGCATTTCCAACCCAGAAAGTTCCAACAAGCAATCGAAACCCGACCGAAAACCCACAACCGAAAATCGATAATCCAACGATATTCCCGAAATCCTTTGACAATCTCCCAATTGGACTTATGTTGCTTTTTTATTCGCAAGGAAAAATACGCATGCTGCTTAGTAAACTGGAAATCAAAGGCTTTAAGAGTTTTGGAGATAAAATAATCATCAACTTCGATAAAGGCATCACCGGTGTCGTCGGGCCCAACGGCTGTGGTAAATCCAATGTAGTCGATGCCATTCGCTGGGTGCTTGGGGAGCAAAAAGCGCGTTTGCTCCGCTCGGATAAGATGGAAAACGTGATT
>JBDNIP010000310.1:0-1859 GCA_041688245.1 Algoriphagus sp. | reverse complement strand
TCAAGGAGCCGAGATTGATTTGGAATTGGGCCCTTGGGAATCGGCGGTGTTTGAGGTTAAAGGGTAAGAAAGTTGAAAGGTTTGGGAGGTTGGAAGTTAAAAGCCTTTGTCGGTCCGAGCAGTGTCGAAGAGAGTTGGGATACTACTTGATTTGGAATGTCGATACGTCTACGAGTTTTGTGACTTTTTGACATCAATTCTACAATTTTCCTATACACTGAAGTAAAGGACTCGTTAAACGAATAATTTTAATTTCAAAAACTAGATATGTTAGGTTTTAAGCTCATCCCATTTAGCTTTGAAAAGTTGCTATGTATATTTGCTGTAGCGACACTTACAAACTGTACAGGTATTGCTGAACGTATGGAAAACAAAGGAATATTATTAAATAAAATCGGAGAAAAAAGAATAAAAATAGATTCATTAACAAGCAACATCCCTCAAGACATTCAAATTCATAAAAATGATGAGGCATATATTTTCGCCCTATTAAACGCTCCTAAAAATGAGATTCAGCTATTTAACTTTCAATTGGGAGATCTGATTGAGAAAAAGCCTTTTGATGAGAACTTTTTTGGACAGATTTCCGACTTTTATATTCATACCCTAGACTCAATATTTGTTTCTTCAATCACTAAGAAGTCCGCTTGGTTAGTAGATAGGGATAATCAAATTTTACAAACCTTCAAATTAAATGAGACAATAGGATCATCTTTATCAATAGGAAATGAAAATATAATTTTTTCTAATGGAAAGCTGATTGTTTCAACTCAAGTCGCTATTTTTGACTCTAAAGGAATAGAAGAGGCACCATTAGTGTTCGTATTCGATGTGCAAGCAGATGCATTCACTACTCCAGTATTTGAATATTTAACGTATCCAAACATTTATGAAGACCCATTCTCGCCAGAGTTAGGCTTATATTATAACGCCTTTGATAAAAATAGCAATACGTTCTACCATGGTTTCTCAGCTTCCAACTTGGTCTATTCCTTTGATCTAGAAAATTACGAAATTAAATCTATAGAAGTCCGACCAGACTACAAATTTGAAATTAAAAACTCAACACAAGCTGATACTGAAAACATAAATACAAGACAGTATTATTACTATTCAAATTATAACTACGGATATCTTCTTGTAGTCCCCATTAAAAATATTTTAATTAGAACATTTTACTACCCAAAGAAAAATTTAGAGGAAAACACTCGAATCCAGTATGATGATCTTAAGCCAAAATTTCTTGTATTTTCAGACCTAGATTCGGGTGATTTTCTAGGTCAATTTATCTTGACAGATAAACAAAACGAAGGATTGATGTTCTCACTGAATGGCAAGCTTTACATAAACAAAATTCAAGATAATGAGGATGAAATCGTTTTTGAAATATTCGATTTTATTGACTAGCACTTTATTAATTTGGTCTTCAACTACCCAAGATCCGATACAGCTCTCGATTGAGGTAGTAGTGTACTCCTTCCATTTCCCGCTTTTCGCAGATTCCAAATTCTACCAACTGGTTGAGGTAGTTTCGTGCGGTATTCTCAGCATAAAGTTTTTTATCGACCAGGTGCTTCACTTTACTCAGCGGCTGAGTAAAGATTGCCTCCACCAGAGATTCCGGTCTGGAGATTGACGACTCCTTTTTTAACAAATCAAGTATAGCTTCCTTGGCGGACAGAATAGCATTGATTTTATTGAAAGTATCCAGCGAAGTACGCTCAATGCCACGAAGCATAAACAGTATCCAACCCTTCCAATCAGCACGTCTGGTGACTCCTGTTAGGCCGCTGTAGTAATCTTCCTTTTGCGCTAGAATATACTTGCTCAAAAACAAAATCGGCAAATCCAGCAGCTCT
>JBDNIP010000309.1:0-4272 GCA_041688245.1 Algoriphagus sp. | reverse complement strand
TTATTCCTAATCTGATAGATACTGAGGAATTATACCAAGATGAGGTCTATCGAGTAGTTGATAATCGCCAATCTATATTTGAGCGAATCATTTTTTCAGAGGCACGCAAGATTCTTTCAAAAGCTAAGCAAATCGAACCGACAGCTGCTGCTTTGCTTGACTTCGGCTCGGGGAAAGGTCAGTTTTTATGGGTTGCCAAATCAGAAGGATGGAATGGGATAGGAATAGAGACTGCAAAAGCCCGTGCAGATTTTGCTGCAAATCATTATCAGGTAAAAGTTATTACGGATTTTTATTCTGGAGGAAAAATCGAAGTTGAGCTTTTTGATTTCATCACCTTGAATCATGTTTTGGAGCACTTGCCTAAGCCTATCGAACTGATTGGTGAACTCTTGAACTCTAATCTTACAAGGGGTGGATTGGTGTATATCGAAATACCAAGAGCCAACTCATGGCAGGCAAAAATTGCAGGTAAAAATTGGATGCACTGGGATATTCCAAAGCATTTGACGCATTGGAGCGAGGATATTCTCATCGCTGAAATGGTAAAAATCGGGTTTTCAAAAAGGAATGATCGGAGGTTCTCAATTCATCTGGGATTGATGGGAATGGTCCAGTCCCTACTGAGTATTTTTGGCTTTAGAGAAAATCTGGTACTGAGACTGAAACGAGAGAAAACGATTGGCCTACTTGTAGGAATTGGTATGGTTCTACCCCTAGGATGGTTGATAGAAATCATTTCTACTTTTTTTAATCGATCCGGGATCATCGGAATATATTTCAAGTCAAATGACTGAAAAACGGAACGTCCTTTTTCTACAATCTTCCTCTGAACTCTACGGTTCAGGAAAAATAATTGTTCAAGTGGTACAGGTTTACCGTAGGGAAGGATTTAACCCAATAGTGCTACTTACCGGACCAGGTCCACTGGCAGATTTATTGATCAAGGATGGTTATACGGTCCGAATTAAAAACCTTGGAATTCTCCGTAGAAAATATGTCAGGCCCAGTGGCTTGATAAATAGATTAGGTAAGAATATTCAGGCTTATAGTTATTTGAATCAGCTTCATCGGGAGTATGATTTTCAATTGGTTTATTCCAATACTCTTGCAGTCGTAGTGGGTGCTTGGTGGGCAAGAAGAAAAAATCTCCCACATATTTGGCATATTCATGAAATTCTACAGGGCCCTTCATCTTTGATATTAATGTTAGCCAGAATGCTGGACTCTAGGACACTAGAACCTATTGTAGTTTCTCATGCAGTGGAAAGTAACTGGAAGGATAAACTGCAAAAAGCAAAGCCTAAGGTCATTCACAATGGTATTTGCTATGATCCGTACTTGAAAGATTTTCCAAACTCCAAAAAGCAGCTAGGGATAGATGTAAATCGAATCGTGATCACCATGGTGGGGCGAATAAATCCTGGAAAAGGACAGCTGTTTTTTTTAGAAATGGCGGAGATGTTGCTAAAGAAGTATCCTAAGCTGTATTTTCTACTAGTCGGAGATCCATTTCCTGGATATGAATCTATTGAGCAGGAAATTCTTCAAAAAATAGAATCTCCATCTCTTAGCTCTTCCGTCAATTACTTAGGATTCAGATCAGATATTCCAGAGATACTTGCCGCTACAGATGTATTTGTGCTGCCTTCGATCCTTCCGGATTCATTCCCTACAGTGATTCTCGAGGCTATGGCTTCGGGAAAGCCTGTAGTGGCTACGAAGTCGGGAGGAGCTTCAGAGCTAGTTTTGGGAGAAGAGACGGGATTTTTGATTCCAATTTCTGACGTGAAAAGAGGCGTGCTGGTATTGGAAAAGCTTATTGAATCGGAAGCTTTACGAAGCAAAATGGGAATAGCAGGGAGAGCACGTGTATTAAAGGAATTTAGCTTTGAAGCTTTCGAAGAAAAAATTAGAGACCACCTATGGAGGCAACTGAAAAACAGCTGAAAATCGCCATCATGGGGGCCAAAGGATATCCATATGTGTACGGAGGATATGATACAATGATCAAAGAACTCGGCGAGCGTTTAGTGATTCGTGGGGTACTGGTGAGAGTTTATAACCATCGGTCACTTTTCAAAGATAGACCCCGACTTGTAAATGGAATCGAATGCATTTACACTCCGGCAATCGAGCGAAAAAGTCTCACCCAATTGACTCACACTCTTTTTTCTATGATTCATGCCTGCCTTTCAGACGTGGATGTGATTTTTGTGGTGAATAGTGGAAATGGTCCATTTGGCTTGATCGCTAGACTTTTTGGCAAACCAACAGTAATTAATGTAGATGGTTTGGAGTGGTTAAGGCCGAAATGGAAAGGTGCTGGGTCTACGTATTTCTTCTGGGCCTCTCGGATGGCCACTAAATTTTATGATCAGATAATCAATGATTCTGATGAGATGCGACGGATATATTTGGAGCTTTTTCATACTGATTCTAAAGTCATTGCTTATGGAGCAAACCCGAAAGAAAGCGTACCAGAAGAACCGATTCTAAAGTGGAATTTAAACTCAAAAGCTTATTTTCTTATCGTTGGCAGATTGGTGCCAGATAATAATGCGGACTTGATTATTGAGGGATTTCTGAGATCAGATTCGAATAGAAAACTGGTCATCGTTGGTGATGTGCCTTTTGAGGATGAATGGGCAACAAGACTTAAAAACATCGAAGACTCAAGATTATTATTCACTGGGTACGTTACAGACCCCATTGAGTTGGCAGCTTTGTATTCGCATTGCTATGCTTATTTTCATGGCCATGAGTATGGAGGCACTAATCCTGCAATGCTTAAGGCTTTGGGCTATGGGTGTGCAATCTTGGCATTGAATACCCCTTTCAATCAAGAGATGCTCCAAAATGGAAAGCATGGCTGGTATTTCCCAAAAGAAGTACTAGCAATAGAAGGTCTAGTGAATGAGTCTGAAGCTAAGCCTGAGAAAATGGACGAACTTCGAAGTACTGCTCGTACCGGTCTCATTCAAAAGTATAATTGGGATCATGTTACTGAACAGTATCTGGAGGTCTTCCGGAGTTTGGTAAACAAATAGTTTTTACGGGATTTCTACAGATTCCCATATAAATAGGCATAGATCTTCAGGGATTAAGTTCTATGTCTTTTATAGATTGATACGGATCCAATTTTCTATGCTGTTTTACATCTATAGAATATAAGTATGGACAGGTTTGATTTCTAGCACGCTGTTGATCCGTGGGAAAAAAGAAAAAATGGTTCCCACAAATTCTCACAGAAAAGGTCACAGATTGATATGAATTTAATTCTCGGCTTATTTTTAGATTTTGATAAAAGAAGAAAAAATGAATTTCCAGTAAGTCAGTTTTTTAGTACGTTTTAGATTTGCGAGAATCCGTGAAGATCTGTGGGAGAAAGGAAAAAATGGTTCCCACAGATTCCCTCAACTAATATATCTAATGACTTTCAAAAAGATCTGCACAATCTTTATAGTGATCCATATAAATTTGTTGAAAAGAGTGAAAATGTCATTTTCTGGAACTTTAAAGCCTATTTTCTCCTTACAAAAAAATAACTTTTAATCTAAATTTTAGACTCATGATCAGAAAAGCAACTGCCGTTTGGAACGGTACGGGAAAAGAAGGAAAAGGCCACGTGACTACCGACAGCAAAGTCTTAAATGAAACACAGTATTCCTTCAAAACTCGGTTTGAAGATGGAATTGGTACAAATCCCGAAGAACTTGTTTCTGCAGCGCATGCCAGCTGCTTTGCGATGAAATTAAGTTTCAACTTAAGTGCTGAAGGACTTGTTCCGGAATCACTTGATGTGACTTCAAACATCACTTTTGAAGATGGATCACTTAAAAAATCCCACTTAGTTCTCAAGGCAAAAGTTACTGGCGTTACGGATGAAAAATTTGCAGAACTGGTGAAAGATGCGGAACAAAACTGCCCAATCTCTAAAGCTCTTAACCTAGAAATCAGTGTGGATTACACACTTAATGCTTAAAAAACAAAGGAGTTAATTAAAAAAGGCAGGTTATCATACCTGCTTTTTTTATGCCCATCGTTTTCTACTCCAAACTTCCTGCTGACTTTTAGTGAGAAAAGTCCATGCAATCAAACGGCTTTTTTTATTTCCCTGTGCCATTTGAATCACTTTTTGTTCAAACACTCCAGCCTTTTTTAGCTCGACTTGAAGCAGTTTAAAATGTTCTGATTTAGCAACCAATGATGAAAACCAAAATACTTGAGACCGGAAGTCTGCGCTTTCTCGGATCATCTCTTTTATAAATC
>JBDNIP010000032.1:0-2307 GCA_041688245.1 Algoriphagus sp. | reverse complement strand
TTTGCAATTAGCTGATATCTCCCAAGACAGGAAATATCTATACAACCTTAATCCCCAAACATACCTAATCGAGATAGTGGACTTGGACAATCTCAAGTTGAAAAAGACCCTCCAGTTAGAAAAAGAAGGTCCTGATGGAGTTGGATCCAACTATTACGGAAAAATTCAGGTCTTGGAAAATGGCAATATCTGTTTGTTTGGTCAATTTAAAATCAACATTGTTTCCGAGGAGGGCAAACTTGTCAATTCCATTGAATTTGATCAAATCCAACTCAAAGACTACGGGCTGCAAGAAGATGAGAAGATTGGATGGAGCGGTGTGATTTCAGATGACGGAAAACTATTCGCAAGCACACTTTCCAATGTTGATTATAAAAAGCCAGCAAGGGGAATTGTACTGATAGATTTAGAGACTGACTCGATCAAATACATTCCTATGAACTTATTTCAAGAGCTTAAGCCATTTGAAATTCTCATGCAATCAGGCGATAGTCCAGGCATGGTGTTTTCTGAGGGGATATTCTTGAGTTTCATGGATGAAGACTTAATTATATCATCTACAGCATTCAATGAATCCTTTCGGTATCGTTGGAGCATGGATAGCTTGATTCACAAAACCTACACTACGGATCTCACGGAAAACAAAAAAACTGGGGATTTTCCCACTGTCGTGGATAACGGAAAGGACCTTGACGAGGCCCAAGAAAAGAAAAAAATGCAAGTTGATTTTGGTGAATTTTATGAAATGCAAAAACACAAACTAATATGGAGAGTGAGTAGGGAAAAAGATAGGATGATCGGAGATTCTACAGTATTTATGCATGTAGCCACTTTTTTTGATCCTGAACTGAATATGCTCAAAGAGCAAGAATTGAAGAATTTCCATGATTTCAGGAAGCCTTTCTTCAAAGATGGTATGCTTTATAGTTTTCTCAATATCGACGATGAACTGGCTTTTGTACGACTAAAACCTAATTTCAAGGACTTATGAAAAAATTAATTCTTTTACTCTCAATCCCACTTTTCTTTTCCTGCGGAGAAAGCTCGGATTCGGAATCAACTTCCGAGTTCAATTTTTCCTACACGCTAGATACCGTCAGGGTGGACTCAGGCGAAGACTTTATCTACCTCAATTGGAGCTTGACCAGTTCCGATCTATCTACTGACGAAAAGTATTTCTACAATTTCAAAACTGGTGCTGCACCAACTGGACTAGAAGTTATAGATCTCGAAAAACTGAAACTTGACAGAGTCATTCCCATGAGCCTAGACGGCCCTAATGGAATTCGATCACCTTATATTTCGAAAGTTTACGTGCTTCCTGATGGCACATTTTACTTATCGGACAATTATGAAGTTTACCATTTTGATCAAGAAGGAAACAAGCTTTCTACTTTAACCTATGCGAAACAGGAATTTGAAGGGGAAAAACTATCTGATGAGCAACGGATCCTGTTAAATGAAACCGTATCAGTGGACGGTAAAACCCTTCTGGCTCTCTATGGCGGCCAACAATTTGGGGATAGTCCGGAAGGTTTGGCAATATTTGATCTTGAAAATAAACGAGTCAAGTACAAGCCCACGGATCTATTTAAGGAATTGGAGAAGTATCAGACCATACTCTACTATGAAAGTATCCATCCCTTAAATATGCAGATGGCGGCAACTTATCTTAAGCTGAAAAATGATTCACTTTTATACTCTAATTCCGCTCAAAACAGGCTTTACTTTTATCATCTCAAGACAGATTCCCTTACTTCCAAATCTTTTACCAGCAAACACACCAGTTCGGAAGCAAAATCTAATTATCCCAGTAGATCTGAGTCTGAGGAGGAGTTTCAAGAAATCTCCAAAGAGAAAAGCAAAGAAGTAAACTACGGCAACTTCTTCTTTGATGATCAAAACGAAGTCTATTGGCGCTTTGCCAAGGAAATGGATCGCATGAAAGGCGATACCATCGTATTCAAAACCGTCCTGACCGCCTTCGATCCTGATTTCAATCAGCTTCATGAGGAATTGCTTCCTTCTGATTTTACCCTTCCACGCAAGTATTTTGCCAGAGAAGGGATGATTTATACCTTTTTGAATAGTGACGATGAACTTGCATTTGTACGAATTAAACCAAAACTACATGAAAACTAAATCTAAAATTTTACTGACTATAGCGGGAGCTTTTGCCCTCTTTTCCTGTGGAGAAAGCTCCGATTCAGAATCAGCTACTGGGGCGAATTTTGAATTTTCCTACACGACAGACACCGTAATGGTCGATGCCGGGGAGCATTTCTTTTTCCTGAATTTTGGTCTGGG
>JBDNIP010000308.1:0-3499 GCA_041688245.1 Algoriphagus sp. | reverse complement strand
TGGGTAAGTTGGGTTTGCATGACACAGATATTCCTGTAGGGTCACTTTCCGGCGGTCAGCGCAAGCGGGTTGCATTGGCAAAAGCCATTCTTGAAAAACCTGATTTGTTACTACTTGACGAACCTACCAACCACCTTGATCTCCAGACTATCGAATGGTTGGAAGACTACTTGGCAAAAGCCAATTTGGCACTTTTCATGGTGACTCACGATAGGTATTTTCTCGAAAAAGTCACCAACGAAATCCTCGAACTCGATCAAGGCAAAGTCCATCGCTACCAAGGTAATTATGGCTATTTCCTAGATAAAAAAGCCGACCGAATGCAAAACGAGGATATCGAACTCGAGAAGGCCAAAAGTCTCTACAAAAAAGAGCTCGACTGGATTCGTCGTCAACCCAAAGCCCGAAGCACTAAAGCTAAATACCGAGTGGATGCTTTCGAGGAAACCAAGGAAAAAGCCTCTCAAAAACGTGAAGACCGCGATATCGAACTTCAAGTGAGCGCCCAGCGACTGGGAAATAAAATTATAGAAATTGAGAAAATGAGTAAATCCTATGGGGATAAGCTGCTCGTGGACGATTTCAATTACGTTTTCAAAAAGAAGGATCGTGTAGGAATTATTGGACCCAATGGAGCTGGGAAAACGACTTTCCTGAATATGATCACCGGCCAGTTAGCTCCGGATTCTGGGAAGGTAGCTATCGGTCAGACCACGGCTTTTGGGTATTACCGACAGGAGGAAAGTAGCTTTGATGAGTCGATGCGACTCATTGATATCGTCAAGGAAGTAGCCGAAGTGGTCACGCTGGATAAAGGACAGACGATCACCGTCAGCCAATTTTTAACGCAGTTTGGATTTCCGCCAAAGCAGCAGCATACCCCAATTGAAAAACTTAGTGGTGGTGAGCGCCGTCGTCTTCAATTGTTGATGGTACTAATCAAGAACCCAAACTTCCTGATTCTCGATGAGCCAACGAATGATTTGGACTTGATGACTTTGAATACCCTGGAAGAGTTTTTGGACTCTTTTCCAGGTTGCTTGATCATAGTTTCCCACGACAGATATTTCATGGATCGACTCGTAGAGCATCTTTTTGTCTTCGAAGGCGAAGGTGCGATCAGTGATTTTCCGGGTAACTATTCGGAGTTTCGGGAGATTGAGAAGGAGCAAAAAGACCGAAGTCCGAAGATCGAAGACCGAAGCATCGATTCCACCACATCCATTCAATCCGAGAAAGCTGTGGTTGCCACTGCGGCACCGCAGGCGAAAGTGAAGGCTGGTTTTAAGCAGAAGAATGAATTTAAGGAGGTCAATACTTCCATTGCCAAACTGGAAAAGGAGAAATCCCAACTTACCGATAAAATCAGTAGTGGAGATTCTGGTCACGAAGAGCTGATGAAAATCTCAGCTCGAATGCTGGAAATCGACTCAGAACTTGGAGAGCTGGAATTGACTTGGTTGGAATTGAGTGAATTTGAAGGAATAGAGTAGGTGAGTTTAGTTCAAGTCTTCAGACTTGAACTCATGATAATTCAATCTTCAGACTGCAATAAGGTTTGGCACAAGTCATGAGACTTGAGCCAAACCCGTAGAGCTATTGCGAACGACGCAGCAGTGAAGCAACCTCTTTTTTACTTAAGTTTAAAGCTAAATATTAGACAGGAAAATTGTCGTCATAATGCAAAGTAATAATTCATATCATTTATTATTTAAGTACAGTCTCTTAGGAGCTGGACTAATAGTGATGTCTGTACCTTTGATCTCGTTTGCCTTTCCAGAAGCTGTTCAGTTAAATGGAGAAACAGGAGCTATGAGTCCACTTACGTTTATTGTATCTGGAATTATTGGAGTGACTCTGATCGTGCTTTTCTTTTTAACCAAGGATAAGTTTGCAGTTGTTGAGATAGGGAATCAAACAATAACAATTAAGCATAATGGAGATGTGAAAACTTTCCAATGGTTAGAGATCGAATCAATTTCTCAATTTCAATTCATCTTTCCACCACTATATAGCCTCAAAATTAAAGACCAGACAATTTGGTTTAATACAGAACCAAAATTCATAAGTGTTGGCGGGTATACCACTGAAAACAGTGAAATGGGTAATTTGATAAGAAAAAAGAAGAGAGAACTGGATATTTAAATGAACACGTTAATTTTTTAGACACCCCTGCGACTAGCTTTTCTTTTCCAATTAGGGCTAGTAGTTTAGAATAGGGTTTTGGTGATTAATCAGATTACTTCGGAATTGAAAGTGATATGGTAGAAGAATATTCTCAATAAATTCCTCACCATGACATGACAGCTCTTTTGCCAAAGGCAAAACTGGTAGCAGCCCCGAATGCAGCGCAGCGAAATTCGGGGTAAAGTCAACCCTACAGCTCATGTGAGTGCCAACGGCACGATGGGTAATTACCTTACACCGATAATTCAATTCGGACATATTTCAAATCATATTCAATTTTGTATTCCTACAAAAGATGACTGCCAAACCAAGCCTGTTTACTACCGATCGTGCCTTTGGCACTCTAAAAAAATATCGGAAACGTTTCGATACCCAGAATTGAATTCTGGGCTTTTACGAGCCTTGCCTTTGGCAAGGGTAGGGCAATCATTGCAAGCTTTGTTTTGAATACTATAAAGTAAATTATTACTGGTTAGAATAACAGATTGCTTCAGAATTGAAAGTTGTGAGGTAGGTAAATATTCTCAATAAATTCCTTGCAATGACGTACTAAAAGCTAAAACCAACCTTCACCCCGCCATACCAATTTCGAGTTGGCGCTGGCTGATAAAATCTTCCTCCAAACGGATTTAAATCATTGCCTAAGGAATAGCTTTCGTCCAGCAGATTGTCTACTCCACCAAAGGCTTCCACATCCCACTTCCCGGCAAACGTCCTGGCCCAGCCAAATCGTAAATTCACCAGATCATAGGCATCCTGATAGACTGTATTTGCGTCGTTGAGTGGGAGTTCACTCACATATTGGTGCGTCAAATTCAGATAAATCCCGATATTGGTTCGCAGATCCAATCGAGAGACTAAAATGGTCTCTGGCACTCCTGTTATTGCATTTCCTGAGAAGTCATTATCTCTCTTTTTGTAATCCTTAAACTTGAAAAACTGACCCGTGTAGGCCGTTCCAACACTCAAGTCCTTTATAAACCCTTGTCCATTTCTCACAAAGCTATAATCCAACCCTGCCTCGATTCCCTTTTGATCTGTTGCTCCTGCATTTTGGAATAGTACAACTCCTTGAGGATTGGTAAAGGTGGTAATGGTCTGATCGAGTTTGAAATAGTAGGCCACCAGGTCCAGATTCAATTTGCCCGTTCCGAGTCGGTACCCCAATTCATAATTGATGCCTTTTTCAGCTTCCAAGTCCAGATTCAAACTTCCTTCATTCGTCCGCACTTCATCAATGGTAGGTGGAGAAAAGCCACTGCTCAAGCTCGCGTAAATCGAAGAAAAGGAATTCACCCCATAATTCAGGGCA